>CAZLCQ010000142.1:0-2763 GCA_964557995.1 uncultured Dehalococcoidales bacterium | reverse complement strand
ATCCACTATCTTTGACATCTCAAACGCCTGTATAGGTTTCGCCAACGGCATGGTAACCCTGGCAAATATGATCGAACTGGGCCAGGTGAAAGCAGGAATTGTGGTCGGCAGCGAGAGCAGTAGCCGGCTTATCGACGCAACAATCGATCAGATCTTAAACGACCCGAACATCACCAGGGGCAAGCTCAAACAGGGCTTTGCCTCTCTAACGCTAGGATCCGGGGCAGTGGCAGCGGTACTGACTCGCTCTTCCCTGTCGAAATCCGGCCATAGATTCTTAGGTGGGATTGTACGAACTGCTTCACAACACAACGGCCTTTGTCGCGTAGACAATGACACCTGTTTCTTCGACTCGGCTAGCTACCCCAATATGCATGCCGACTTTCAAGGACTTCTGAAAAACGGGGTGGCACTGGCGAACGAAACGTGGAAGGCCTTGCAGCAAGAGCTAGGGTGGCGAGAGTCGCAAGTGGACATGTTTTTTACCCATCAGGTTAGCACTGTCCATCAGGAACTGTTGTTTCGTACCCTGGGGCTGGATGCATCCAAGGGCTTCTCCACCGTGGAATACCTGGGGAACATCGCTTCGTGTTCCCTTCCCATTTCGCTAGCTATAGCAATTGATGAGGGTCATGTTAATGCTGGCGATAGGGTTGTGATGATGGCAGGCGGCAGTGGCTTATGCGGTATCATGCTGGGTCTGGAATGGTGATACGAGAAGATGACCACAAAGTAATATGGGTACCAAGATGCTTGATGAGATGAGAATTGTAATAACAGGGATCGGTCTAACGGCACCAAACGGAAACAACCTCACAGAATTTCGGCATAACCTGCTCGCTGGCAAATCCGGAGTGGGAACAATCGAAACCCACTATATGGGCGAGGTTATAGCCGGTGTGTGCGATTTCGACCCGCTGAAGTATCAGAAGAAGAAAGAGGTGCGCCGGGGGACGCGTGCAGGGTCTATTGCAGTCTACTGTACCCACGAGGCAATCGCCGATGCGGAATTGGATCTCGACTCTCTTGACAAATCGAGAATAGGCATCTACCTTGGGATTACCGAGCACGGCAACGTGGAAACCGAGAACGAGATCTATAACATCAAGCAATACGACTACAACGTGGACGTCTGGTCTCACCATCATAACCCCAGAACAGTGGCCAACAGTCCAGCCGGCGAAGTCACCATAAATATGGGGATCACCGGCCCGCACTACACATTGGGAGCCGCTTGCGCCGCAGGCAATATTGGACTGATACAAGGTCTGCAAATGCTGCGGCTAGGTGAAGTGGATCTGGCCCTAGCTGGCGGGGTTTCCGAGACTCCCCATACATTCGGTGTCTTCGCAGCCTTCAAGAACGAAGGAGCGTTGGCTAGCCATCCAGACCCCAAGAAAGCATCCCGCCCTTTTGACAGAGACCGAAACGGTATCGTCGTCTCCGAAGGTGGCTGTGTCTGCGTCTTGGAAAGACTGAGTGATGCACTCGAAAGAGGCGCCAAGGTTTATGGCGAAATCGTGGGATATGCTATCAACTCAGATGCATTTGATTACATCCTCCCCAACGCGCAAAGACAAGTTGAGTGTATTAACCTTACTCTCAAGAAAGCCGGTATATCAGCGAGCGACATCGATATTGTCAATACCCACGGGACTGCAACCCCTGAAGGTGACAAGGCAGAGTGTCAGGCAATCAGAGAAGTGTTTGGTAACAATTCACATACCTACATAAATAACACCAAAAGCTATATTGGGCATACGATGGGGGCTGCTGGCGCTTTGGAACTGGTGGGGAATTTGCCCTCCTTTGAAGACCACATCGTTCACCAGACAATCAATTTGGATAATCTGGACCCTGAATGCGCTCTGCACAACCTTGTAATCAACGAACCCAGAAAGGTCGACAAGGTCGACTATATCTTGAACAACTCCTTCGGAATGTTGGGCATCAATTCCGCCCTCATCGTTAAAAGATTCGCAGAATAACTAACTAATTAAATGGCCTATTCTAGCTATAATATGTAATAGAAGGGAAGGAACCTATGAAAGCGGAAGAAGTTAGATCCATGATTTTAGAGGTCATCCACGAAATTGTGCCCGATGAAGATCTGAGCAATCTCAAGGGTGATGTCCGCATAAGAGACCAGATCGAAATGGACTCAATGGATTTCCTGGACATCATTATGGAGTTGCGAAAGCGGTATGGTATCACTGTGCCAGAAGATGACTATATGGAATTGTCTAGTCTGGATAGCTCGGTGGCCTATCTGGAGCCACTGCTGAAGGATAAATAGCTAACAGGTGTTATCGGACAAAGTCTACCATTCTACGTCATTGCACCGAAGAGCTGAAGGATCACATAACTCTCTCCCCTATCTCTCAAGGGGAGAATTCTCTTAATAGAGCTTGGCTATGTGTTTCGATGTTCTCACTATGGCACAGCGATATACGGACTCATCGGTAGATCGTGTGGGAATAGTCAAAGTTAGTAAGTAATTCCAAACCACCCCCAACTGCTCTTTCATGACACCCCAAAGTCAGTTATTGGCAACAATGAATGTAGAAAGAGTAAAGAAGAGTTAAGTTGAATCCGTTGACAATTCGACGAAAAGTGCGATAGTATGGCATACACGGATTACCTTAGTACCACTGGTTGTAGTGCGTTTGTGCTGGAGAGGTGGGAGCAAACCGCGCAGCGCGTTTGACGCCAAGTATGCTCCAGACACGGTGGCGAGTATGTAGGAGAAGCTTCAATGCTGTA
>CAZLCQ010000141.1:0-2778 GCA_964557995.1 uncultured Dehalococcoidales bacterium | reverse complement strand
GAACTGCCGAAAGTCGCCAGGTGTTGCTGTGGCGCCCGGACTAATTCCGTGTTCTCCAGGGCATATCTCACTCTGTCGTCTGTTTCCATCATAGATTCCAATTCATCTTGCTAGACGGCCGTCCGCTCCTCATCATTCCCCGAACTAATCGCGAAAACTTTCACACCATGTCTTTCCTGGCCCAAATGCTCCGACCTCCAATTAGTAGCGGAGCACTACGAAAGCCTCTCGATCTTCGTGGGTTCATTCAAATAAACATCTTAACCGTATAAAAGTTGCGCTTTACCTTGTCCTTGCCGGCAATTATGCCGCCTGATTCGGTGCTATGACCGGGAACAAGGTACTCCACGTCAAGCTGAGACAGCCTGTCAATGCTCTTCCTTAGCAAGGAAGGGCTACCACCAGGGAAATCAGTCCTGCCTACGCTGCCGGCAAACACCACATCACCGCTGATCAGTATTTTTTCTTCTTCCAGATAGAGGGAAACGGAACCAGGGGAATGTCCCGGGTTAACGAAGACCTTCACTGCCATCCTGACATTCTTGGCCCCCAGAGACAAATCGCCCTCTCTGAGATAGAAGAACGGCTTAACCTCCAGCGGCTTACCGCCAAATGCTTGAAAGAACATCTTCCCCGTCGTGCGATAGAATTCATCCTCCTCACGGGACAAGGTGAACAAAGCACCGCTTTCTTTCACCACCGAATCGGTAGCTTCAATATGGTCGGGATGGCTATGGGTTCCGATCACCAGGCCAATATCCTCCGTTTTGAAACCATCGTTTTTGATGGCCTCACTCAGGGAGTCAAAACAAGGCTCCCCCAGCTCATTCCTGACGTGCCCGGGATCCACCAATACGTGCGGATGCTCACCCCTCAGAACCGAGGGCCAGAGAATGGAGTTGCAGTTATTGCCCCTGCCCTGCCATACATAACAATAGAAGTACTCGCCCAGCTTCACAGACTTATGATGAATCATAGCTTGAACCTCACCGATATTATAGGCTAAAATGCACTCGCAATCCAAAAAGGGGAGGGAATTCAGCAGCCAGTAGGAGCACCCTCCGATTACTGAATGCTGGCTACTGACTTCTCCTTTTATTGTTTGGGACTAATACTAGATGAGTGAGCTAAAGAGTGCCTGGCAAGTTGCCCAAGAGAGAGCAAATAGATTGGGCAAGTTGTCAACCGACGAAAAGGAACAGCAAGAAAGAGAAAGTTATCGCCAGGCCGGTCAGGCATTGGCACGGAAATGGCTTGATGGTTCCCAACGCTTGGATATTGTCACGGAGCTAGGCAAACACGAAGAAAAGGGGAGGGAGGCAGTAAGGCAGGCCGTAATCGAGCACCTGGTGGAAGCTATCGAATTTGCAGCTACCAAGGGTGTAGACAGTGTCAAAGGGATAGTCGAGGCGATAAGCAGCTTGAAGCCTGAACTGCGGCCCAAGACAGAAGAAGTGGGCCAGCTTGTTCAAGAATATGAATTGGCAGAACAGAAGATCAGGCAGGAACTGGAGAGCCAGTACAGAGAAACCCTGCACCAGCTGAGGATCTCAGGAACAGCGGTAGACGCTATGAATATGGAAGATAACCCGCAATGGCTACTAGCTCGGCAGGAGCTAGTTGAGTCTTTTGCCCCGAGACTCCATGCTTTGAAACAAACATTGCTCGACACCTAAAGAGAACTCCGCCTCGGTATCTGGCAACAGCTCTGAATCATGTCATCAGGCACATGCCCGACATCAGATTCCTGACCGGCCACGGCCTTCAGCCACCTCTGCACCGTTCTCGGGCTCACCTCAAATATGCGGGCGATCTCCCTGATGCTCTTGCCTTCATGCTTCAACTCCAGCATCCTGCGAGCTCGCCTGCTCTTCAGAAATTTCTCCTTCCCCCAGGGCTCTTCCCTGAGGCAATCAGGAAAGGGACATTCAAGACACGAGTGAAACAGTTCACAACCCTTGTCCTTGTAGGGAAATTCCTCGGGCAGTACGTCCCAGAGCAGTTCAGTTTCCACGATGATGAATAAATTAGCACGTCTGTTCTAAAACGGCAAGGAGTTTTTGTCCTGTTTCACCCTCACCTTACTCCTCTCCCATCAAGGGAGAGGGCACAATTTGCGGCCCCCTAGCACAGCACCGCCGGATGTCATTGCGAGTGAAGCGAATGCGTAGCGCGGCAATCCCCGTTGTCCGCAACGCTACAAGATTGCCTCGGCTGATGCAGTCAGCCTCGCAATGACAGGAGGAGAACCGACTGTGGACGCCTGATAAATCAGGCACCTACATTCTCCTCATCCAGTCCCCATTTTGGTTTCGAACTTCATTTGTCATTTTGAGCTTTGTTCGACATTTGACCTTTGTTTGGCATTTGAGCTTTGACATTTGGATTTCTCTAGGGATGACCCTGTTCCCGCCCGACCTATGCCTCCCCATATAGGGTATATTGACAAAAGAAAAGGCGCGGCTATAATAAAACCCGAAGCTATTTTGCCAATTAGCTCGATTTACCTATTGACAAAATAGACATAATAGTTTTAGAGTATTGCAAACCCGTTAAGCGGGTGGTGTTTTTGTGTGTTTTGACTCAGGAATAGAGCGGAACGTTAACAACTGAATATTTTTCGCTGATATTTGCCCGTCATTCTGTGGCGTCCCCAATGAACCGGGGCTCCCCAGCATGACATTAATAAATAATGAACAAACCAGAAAGGAGGTGATTCCCAAGGTAAAGCCCCGACGCGAATCGCCCTTGTTCTCAATTTCCGTATCACGATAAGAG
>CAZLCQ010000140.1:0-2797 GCA_964557995.1 uncultured Dehalococcoidales bacterium | reverse complement strand
TATAGATGAGAACTTCTGAGGAATATCTTGAGAGCTTGCGATCTATGAAGCTAAACGTGTACATGGGCGGGGAAATCGTCAAGCGTGATGACCCCCGTATTGTTCCCGGCATCAACGTGATGCGGATAACTTATGATATGGCTGGCGCCCCGGAGAACACAGAGTTGTTTACAGCTGTATCCCAATACACCGGAGAGAAGATAAATCGATTCTGCAACGTTTGCGACAGCGTTGATGATCTCCTCAACAAGCAAAGGATGATTCGTACGGGTACGCGTTTGGCGGGTTTCTGTATCCAGCGTTGCATGGGAATGGACACCTTAAACGCCCTTTCTATAGTCACCAAGGAGATAGACGATGCGCATGGGACGGAGTATTATCAGCGCTTTCTCGAATTCATAAAGAAGTATCAGAAGAAAGACCAGATAGCGGCGGCGGTTCAGACTGATGCAAAGGGAGACAGGAGCAAGCGACCCCATGAACAGGTTGACCCTGACCTTCATGTGCGAGTTGTGAGTCAGAACAAGGATGGAATCGTCGTGAGGGGAGCCAAAGAGGACATTACGATGGCGTCTTATTGCGACGAGCTGGTAGTATTTCCAACACGGACTCTAACCGCAGAGGAGAAACAGTGGGCGGTAACGTTTGCTATTCCTGCCGACTGGGATAATATTTACATCATCAATCGCGCCAGTGCGCCCCGGGAAAGGAAGTTCCTGAAAGCCCCCCTGAACACCTATGGAAGCTCTGATGCTATGGTCGTCTTTGATGACACCTTCATCCCCTGGGAAAGGGTATTTATGTGTGGTGAACATGAGTTTGGCGGTAGGATGGCTCTAACCTTTGCTACTTCTCATCGGCACAGTTACTGTGGCTGCAAACCGGCGGTAGAGGACGTTATCATGGGTTTGATAGCTCTCACTGCCGAGTACTATGGGGTGGAAGGAAAACACCACATCCGTGAGAAACTTGCTCATCTTGCCGGAATTGCTGAATTGGTCTATGCTGCGGGCATAGCTGCGGCGGTAGAATCTACAAAATCTTCGTCGGGAACTCAGGTCCCTGGTGCGATCTATTGCAATGTGGGCCGACGTCTCGCTGGAGAGAATACCTATGATTCATGGGGTATGGTCGCTGATGTTGCTGGCGGATTCCCCGTTACAATGCCCTTTGAAGAAGATTACTTTGATCCCAAGATGGGCCCTTTTATCAACAAGTATACTGTGAGAAATCCCAAGGTATCCGTTGAGAACATGCATCGATTGCAGCGGACACTTTCGGACTATCTTTCGTCTTCGTGGGCTGGAGTGTGGCAGGTGGCTGATGTGCATGGCGGCGGGTCGCCGGTAATGGAAACCATCGCCATACTGGCCAACTACGATTTTGAGGAGCGGAAAGAGGTGGTCAAACGACTGGCAGGCATTCGGGACTAGTCATTCACCGGTGAAAGATACCTCTCTGCCAGGCAGAGTCTTCTGCCGGGGTCAGGTGCTTTGGCAAATGATACCCTGTGCTGTCGGCAACAAGCTTCTTGAGAGCAGAATAACCGAATGGGGGGTTGCTGATGCGTGTTCAGGAGTTGTTCGATCTAACAGGTAAGGTGGCAATAGTCACTGGTGGTTCAAGGGGCTTGGGCAAAGAAATAGCCATCGGATTGGGTGAGGCTGGAGCCAAGGTGGCAATAACAGCTAGGCGCGAGCAGGGGTTGATCTCAACCAAGGGCGAGCTTGACGCCATGGGGATTGAATGTTTGCCCGTAGTAGGTGATATCACCGAAGTTGATGCAGTAAAGGGTATGGTAGCCAAAACGCTGGATAGATGGGGAAAGATCGATATTCTTGTGAATAACGCTGGTGTAGTATGGGCAGCCCCGGTTATGGAGATGTCACTGGACAGATGGGACTACGTAATGAACATCAACGCCAGGGGTACCTTCATTTGTTGCCAGGAAGTAGGCAGGCAGATGATAGGACAGAAGAGCGGCAATATCATAAACGTTTCGTCCTCCGCCGGAGTTGCTGCGATAGACCCAAAATCCGGACAATTTATAGGTTATCAGGCTAGTAAGGCGGCTGTAAACATCATGACGAAGCAACTGGCTGTTGAATGGGGCCCCCACAATATCCGTGTCAACGCAGTCGCTCCATCTTTCATCAGTACTCGGCTAACGGATGCGTTGGTTGAGCGGACAGGTGACAATATGATCCGATGGATCCCTATGGGGAGAATAGGAAGGGCCGACGAGATCAAAGGGGTCGCTGTGTTCTTGGCCTCAGAGGCTTCAAGCTACATATCCGGACAAGTTATTTGCATTGATGGAGGGACAACGGCCTGGTAGTATGCTCGGTTTCTACTCACAGTATGACAACCCTACCGAGTTTACCGGGCACGGAAGCAATGGAAGATTCCTTACCGGCGTCAAACGGGGTCTATACAGCTAGTGCGGCCTGGGATTTCTTGATATCACGCTGAGTCGTAAGCCATAGTAATGGCCAAAAGTGGTAAGATTGTCTCCCCCTGCCAAGGCCCAGTTTGACCAAATTCAAAATGAAGTAGACGAGAGTGTCTATCAACTGGCTGCCAGAAATCTTAATCTACCATTAGGAGGAAAAACATGCGAGCCCTAAGACCCGACGACACTCTAGGGAAGATTCTGGACGAAGTAGCCTCCAAGTTTCCAAAGCAGGAGGCTATCGTCTCGGGAAACGAGAGAATAAACTACGAGACATTGTTCCATAAGGGGAACTCAATGGCCAATGCCCTGCTGAAGATGGGAGTCAAGAAGGGTGACAAGGTG
>CAZLCQ010000139.1:0-2838 GCA_964557995.1 uncultured Dehalococcoidales bacterium | reverse complement strand
GGTACCGGCAGCCGGCCTACGAAGCAGCTAGTATCCCAGTTTATGGCACCACACACTACCAATCTGACCATCTTAAGCTAACCTTGCACAAGTTCTAATCCTCTCCCTTGACGGGAGAGGATTAAGGTGAAAATCAAATCGCCATCCCTCCAACTCACTCCCACCAGAGGAGGGAGAATCATGAAAAGCCTTGAAGTTGATCTCACTTCCTCGTTATGCGAGATAGAAATAGCTCAAGGAAGCGGGGCCCATCTACAGCAGAGGCTACGTGTATCAATCGAGAGGTGTCAGAAGGCAGAACTTGGGTCGCTCCTCTGTCCCAGCTATTTCCTCCAACTACTCTCACTCTCGCCAATGTAAAATCAAGCAAGGAAGAATCTAGTAGTACGACCAAAGCCAGCGGGTCATGCGTTCTGCAGCATCCGTGGCACTCTACGTCGTATTCTACCAGTTGGGCTACAAGACGTGCAGCCGGTGTGCGTCCCATCTTAATCCGCTCCAAATGCTGCCTACTTAAGCAAGTCGCAGGGTCCATCGTCACATCCAGTCCCACAGCAAAGATGTTTGGTGTCGAGTCGAATACTATGGCCGCAGCTTCAGGATCCTGCCAGATATTGAACTCAGCAAGGGGAGTGCGATTTCCTCTGCCATAAGGCGTGAGACCATAAGCACCTCCCATCAGAACCAGCCGGGCCAGACGTCCAGGTAGTTCGGGATAAAGCCCGAAAGCATGAGCCACATTAGTCAGGGGTCCCGTGGCTATCAGAGTGATTTCATCGGGAGCATCCAAAACCGACCGGGCCAAGAAGTCCCAAGCTTTGTCTGGGTGCAGCGGCGCCTTAGGAGCTGGCAAATTGCAGTTGCCCAGCCCGTCCGAGCCGTGGTGGCCCAGCGCATCTTCCAACGGATGGTTCAACGGATTTGCCGCCCCCGCCACTACCGGGACGCTCTCTACATTCAGGTACTCCAATACCCGGCGAGCGTTGGCGCTGGTCATTTCCACAGAAGCATTACCTGCCACCGTGGTGATACCCAAGATTTGGACTTCAGGCGACTTCAACGCCAAAATCAGAGCCAGGGCATCGTCGATGCCAGGATCCATATCCCAAACAACTTTGCACATCGGCTTCTATGGGATACACTACCACAAACGCCACAGGAGCATAAACAGTGGACCGCGCGATCTGATACGAAACTCCTCACATTAGATGGGAGAGGATCAGGGTGAGAGTGAAAACAATGTCAGGAATTCAAAGACCAAAGGCCAAAAACCAAAATGACAACTCAAAATGCAAGGTTTCTAAGTTTTGCTTTGTCATCTTGCACTCTTGTTTCTGCTCTTTACGTTCTCGAGCGAGTTGTGGTAGGGAATCAGACCCCCGGCTTCCACCATATCTATGAACCAGGAGGGGATTATCAGTCGAAACTCAAGCTTTTTGCCCGTAGTGAGGTTCCTGATAGTGCCCTGTCTGAGGTTTATAATTATCTCATTCCCGGTCTCAAATTCAGCGGAGATTCCCGGTAAATCTATGGCCGGGCAGCCCAGGTTCCAAAAGTTCCTGAAGAATATCCTGTGGATGGAGTCGGCTACTACGGCCTGCACACCCTTAAACTTCAGAGTCTCCGCCGCCTGTTGGCGGCTCGAACCGATGCCGAAGTTCTCCTCGGCAACTATGATGTCCCCTTCTCTAACCTTGCGGAGAAAGTCATCGGGTACGTTCTCACGATGCCCCACATCGCTCAGCCCGCTCTTTGCGACAAAGTCCTGGTATTGGCTCCGGCTCGTTTCGTCACCACCCATGATGAACCTGCCAGCAAAGAGTTCATCCGTGTCAACGTCCCTACCAAACTTCCAGATTCGGCCTTTCAGTTCCATCTATTCTCCTAGAAAAACTCCCGCGGGTCACTTATCCTGCCTTTCAATGCGGAGGCTGCCACAGTCGCCGGCGATGCCAGATATATCTTGGCCGTCACATCTCCTACCCGACCCTGGAAGTTACGATTTGCACTACTTATACAGACCTCGCCCGGCCCCAGTATACCCATATGAGCTTCCATACACGGGCCACAGGTGGGCGGACCAACCACAGCCCCGGCCTCTACAAATGTCGCTATCAATCCCTCTGCTAGAGCGGCCTTCAAGACTTCCTGCGAGGCCGGTATCACAATAACCTTCGTAAACTTATCCACCTTCCGACCCTTGAGTATCTTGGCCGCCATTCTAAGATCTTCCAGTCGCCCATTGGTGCACGAGCCTATGAACGCCTGGTCAATCTTGGTTCCCTCAATCTCAGTAACTCCCACAGCATTTGATGGCTTCGAGGGCACAGCCACGATGGGCTGCTTAATCTCGTCGGCGTCAAACTCCAGAGTCTCTGCATACTCCGCATCCCGGTCGCCATGAACAACCTCGAAGGGCTGGCTGGTCCTGGCCTTGAGAAAATCCACTGTCTTCTGGTCAGGCTCGATGATGCCATTGGTGGCACCTGATTCTATTGCCATGTTGGTTAGGACCATGCGGCCCTCGATACTCATTTGCCTTATGACCGACCCTGTGTATTGCAGAGACTTGAACAAAGCGCCACTTACCCCCAACCTCTTCAATATCAAAAGCATCAGGTCCTTCGACATTATGGGAGGCTTCAGTTCGCCTTCAACGTTTATACGTATAGTCCCCGGCACCCGCTCCCACAACTTCCCGGTTTTGAACACCACCGCCATTTCGTCAACACCAATCCCCGTAGCAAAGGCCCCCATTACGCCCGACGTTGTGGTATGACTGTCCACAGCAACAAGAGTAGTTCCCGGCAGCACATGCCCCTTCTCTACAAGCACCTG
>CAZLCQ010000138.1:0-2862 GCA_964557995.1 uncultured Dehalococcoidales bacterium | reverse complement strand
CATAATATCCTACCGATATCGGTGGATGGTGAAACTCTGACCATAGCCACCAATGAGCCGCATGACTTTCGTACCGTCAACAGTATAGCCGCGTTAACGCGAAAAAGAATCGAGACGGTGATCCCTGTCGGTATGAGCCTGGATGAAGCCATAGACAGCAACTATACGCTGATGTCGCAGATTGAGCAGCAGATCAGTCAGATAACCGGGCTCAATTTGGATGTAGATGCAGCATTGGCAGAGGGCGCAGAGGTCGATGCAATTCGGCAGGCTCCCATTGTTCAGGCTGTGGATATGATGCTTACGCAGGCAGTACGAGACCGAGCCTCGGACATTCACATAGAACCCCAGGAAGATTGTCTCCTTGTGAGAAATAGAATCGATGGTGTGCTGCACGATGCAGTTCGTTTGCCACTGGGGGTTCACACAGCCATCCTGACCAGGATTAAGGTGATGGCTAACCTGAATATTGCTGAGCGGCGCCGGCCCCAGGACGGCCAGTTTAGCGCCAATATAGGCGACAAGAAGGTTGACTTCAGGGTGGCCACAGTTGAGACCGGGCACGGAGAGATGGCGGTGCTAAGGGTGTTGGATAAATCTATGCTGCTGATCAGACTCCCGGACTTGGGTATGAGTCCCGCCGTTCTGAAACCGTTTGAGAACCTATCGGCGGCCCCATTCGGGATGATTCTGGTAAGTGGTCCTACGGGTTCGGGCAAGACAACCTCCTTGTATGCAACTTTGCAGCAATTAGATGCCAAAGAGCGTAACATAATGACCATCGAAGATCCGATTGAGTACAGTTTCAGGGGCATTAACCAGATTCAGGTAAACAGGCAGGCTAACATCACTTTCCCCGTGGGGTTGCGAGCGATCATGCGCCTCGACCCTGATATTATCCTCGTTGGTGAGATAAGGGATGCTGAGACTGCTACTACTGCTGTACAGGCGGCTATCACAGGGCACCTCGTGCTGAGTTCAATCCATGCTAATGATGCTGTAAGCGCCTTGATTCGTTTGGTTGACATGGGTGTGGAGCCATTCCTCGTTACATCGGCAGTGATTGGCAGCCTTTCCCAGAGACTGGTGAGGCGTGTCTGCCCCTATTGCAGACAAATGGCCGAAGTATCGCCATCTGACGTTGCAGCCTATGAGGCGGAGATGGGAGAGACGAGGGAGAAGTTCTCAGTTGGCCGGGGATGTAACTTCTGCTCCCGAAGCGGTTACTTGGGTCGCGTGGGGGTGTACGAGCTACTCGTACTCAGCGATGATCTAAGAAAGATGATAGTGCGGGGGGCGTCCGCGAGCGAGCTCAAAGAGGAGGCGCTCCAGCGGGCAATGATTCCCATGCGTCGTGATGGTATGGAGAAGGTCAAGGACGGGATGACTACCCCTGGTGAAATCATACGCAATGTGTTCACCATCCTCTAGCTGTCTCTGATTGCCCGCAGTTACCCCAATCACTATTTATCCTCCCATTTGTAGCTAGTCCCCTGGGTCAAAAGTACTATGGACATTCAATAGACTGTCTTGTAGTATTAGTATAAATTTGGGAATGGTATGGAATAACACAAGAATTACAGGGGGAGTGTGACTATGGAGTTCAAATATACTGCGGCTACAGCTGATGGTGGTGCAGTCAGCGGGGTCTTGTTTGCTGATAATGAGTATGGCGCTGAGCGGATACTGTGGGACTCCGGTCTTACCATCATCAATTTGAGGAAGCGAATAAAGATTCCCGCGCCACACCAAATGTTGCCCTCTCTTTTCGGGGTGAAGCGGCGGGACGTGATACAGTTCAGCAGGAATATGGCCAGCCTTCTCGAGGCTGGCATCCCCATCTTGCGAGCCTTGACGATACAGACCCGTTTTGGGAAGCGAGCTTTCAGGGATGTGCTAACGGAAGTGGTCAGCGACCTTGAAAAGGGAAGCCGATTCTCAGAAGCGTGCAGCAAGCATCCCTCTGTTTTTCCTCCTTTCTACGTTTACCTGATGCGAACTGGTGAGGAGGTAGGCAACCTGTCACAGGTACTGATGGATACGTCCGGTCATATGGAGAGAGATGAGGCTACGGCAGCCAAAGTCAAGCGCAGTCTGGCCTATCCAATGTTTGTGATGATACTTGCAGTTGGCGCCATAGTTGTGATGATGGCAGTTGTGGTTCCTGCGCTGACTATGATGTTTGATGAATTTAATGCTGACCTGCCGGCCATGACCAGGATGCTGATCGCCGTAAGCGACTTCTTCCAGGCTAATGTTTTGTATATGTTTGTGATAGTGGTAGTCCTGGGCTTCGGAGGCTATTTGTATAATAGGACAGAGCAAGGAGTGCGGCGAAAGGATGCGTTGATATTAAGGATACCCATAATTGGGCAGGCTGTACTTAAGGGGGGGTTGTCCAGGTTCTGCCGCAATATGAGCATGCTGGTGGGAGCTGGCGTATCTTTGTTTGATGCGCTGAAACTGACCTCCGAGACAACTGATAATACTGTGATACGTGAGTCCGTGACTAACGTTCGCTCCAGGGTAGGCGACGGTCAGCTATTCTCTCAGGCGGTAATAGCAGATCCCCTTTTCCCCTCGCTGATGGGGGAGATGATAGGGGTAGGGGAGGAGGCGGGTAGCCTGGAGGGGCAGTTGTCTAAAGTCGCCGTTTTCTATGAAGAAGAGGCGGAAAGGGCCATATCTCAGGTTACATCGACACTGACGCCGGCACTCACCATTGGCGTGGGGCTGGTAATCGGTCTTGTTGCGGTAACCATATTCAGCTCGATTTACTCCATGGTGGACGTGCTGCCGGACTAGCGTTGCCGGAGTAGCGTTGCCACTCCTGTGGCAACGTGTTCTTATTTCGTCGTGACG
>CAZLCQ010000137.1:0-2875 GCA_964557995.1 uncultured Dehalococcoidales bacterium | reverse complement strand
ACCCTCAGGAGCCATCAGATTCGTGGTCTTGTGAGGTTTTCACGTCCAGTTGAGATATCCTGAGTAGAAGCCCGAAAAGGCCATCTTCAAGCTTTTGCCGCTCTTCGGCCACCCTTATCAACTCACGCTTATTTTCGGTTGGCCGCCATATCTTGTACTCACCCCGTGCCGCGCCCGCTTCCATGTCGAGCGTAATCCGGGCATCGCTGACCACATCCGGCACCTCACTCTGGACAGAGCCCTGTGCTCCTTCTTTGGCGAGATAAGCTTCCCCCTCCACGCCTATCCTGGCAATTGTTCTCATCGTATACCGACTCTGTTTGATGAACTGTATACCCAGATTTGTCAGCAGTATTGTGGGCAGCAGAAGAATGCCAAACACGAGATAAGCCCAATCACGTTTGGGAGAATCGCTCTTTCCTAGAAGCTCGCTCTTGAAGATAGCCGTGCCGTGGATAGCGTCAGGCTCAGCTTTTAGCGGCTCGTATTCATGCACATAGCCGCGATCATCCAGGAAATCGTGCAAAGCTCTGAACAGCTTCCTAGGGGAAGCTATCCTGACGTCCCATTTCCTTTGCATTGAAGAGACCCCCGATTCCAACGAAGTCAATGCTCACCCTCTGGCTGGCCACTTTCATGGCTCATTTTACAGGTGCTTGACAATCTTGTCCTCCGTGTTTGCCCGTGATTACGCCACCTCAGTCATATTCGCAATTGCTCCGCAAATACGGGTTGTCAGTTTCGAGTGGGTAGGTTGGCCGACGTCGGCCAACCTACGCCAAAGAATTTCACATAGATTGCTGTAAATAAACCTCCACTCCAAGTCTCCACCCCCGTCACAGGGCTGGAGCGCAACACGTCATAGTCAGCAACTACAGTAACACTTCTTGAGATATTCCACTGCGATGCATATACTAACACAAGAAGCCTGCAGCGAAAATACCGCAGCAATGTGAGAAGACTAAATGGATTTGTACGGTGGGGTGCGCTTCAACTCACCACCCACACTTTACTTGATACCAAAGTTTAAAGATGCTAAGATATAGGAAGTTAGGAGTTATCTTGCGCTTGCTTAAACTAATCAGCAAAAAGGTTCTTTCGTGCGCCTACTGCTCACAGGATATTGAGTCAGGTGCGGCGCATATTAGCCTTAAGGGGGCAGCCGAAGAAACGCAGGGGCTTTCTGGCCCTCTGCACTTCTCGTGCTTCGTCCACTGGATCAGCCGCATACCTGCCAAACAGTAGACGAAACCATAGACAGGCTGACTACCGGAACCACCAAGGCCAGCGGCGATCCTACCACTGCCATTGCTCATTTTCACCTCTCTAATCAGTGTCCACCCCGTCCAGGTCCGTCAGGCTGGTTATATCTTACCCTGCTGCCCTTTGCCGCTTGTGATGTTCCGTTGCCATATTTATACTATCCCAAGAAGACCTCATGCAGTACCGCGGAAATTGTGCTCGATGTCGAACAAAAACCATAATGAAGAACGCCAGCCCGGGAGGCACTCATGGATAGGCGCAGAATGGAAGAACTAACCAACGCCGACTACCTCAATTCAGAATTGCAAGACATCTTTCTTCACAAACTTGAGGTGCTGGTAGGAACGGCCCAGGCATACGTAACGAACGAATCCCCCATAGCAGGCAGGAAGCTCGCTGACCTGCTGAAAACCCTGGAGGAAGCAACAGAGGAAGCGGGGGCAGACAGACTGATGACCATACTTCCCCTACTTGTTGAACTGGTGGCCGACTCGCTTGTCGAGCTGATCGCTGACAATAACCGCCGCCTCCTCGAGTTGATGGCTAAGGACTAGGTAGAAAGACTAGGGAAAAAGACGAAGTAGAAAGAAATTAGCGAACTTGCAGAATAGCTAGGCCTGGGGAAAAATCAGAAGTTATGATTGATTCCTCTAGTTCCAGTGAATAGCTTTGCATCTTTCTGCCCTACGTCTTCGCCCTGTTCAGCACCTTTTTTGCGTCTTACGAAAAGCCTGAGTCCCTCCTCCAGGCCCATAACTACTACCTCTTCGTCGGTGCTTATACTGGCGTCCGTTGAGGATGCTTTCCAGAGCTCTCCACAGACTTTAACCACACCCTCCGGCGTAAGTGGCTTCACCACCTTCCCCTCTAGCCCAATCATACCTTCGCGGCCGGTTACAGGCTTCCTGTTGCCCACTGGCGCAATGAGTCTGTAGAGCGCAAATACGCAGACTCCCAGTAGAACCACTAAGCCGATGATAACCCCTAGGGATAGTTCTACGCCCAGCTTCCATAGGACAAAAATCACAAGTGCAGCAAGGATTGCTTCGTCCAGCAACAGAACAAAGACCGTGAACAGAGTCCTCGTCATTTTCTTCGTTCCCATTCCTACTTCAGACAAATTGTACCATTGACGAGTTCCACTGTCATCACTGCACCTCTTAGCTTTTCCCAGGGTAAGGAATAGCTTAATAGCATGTAAATCCCCCTAAGCACAGAGCCTTTCGACTAGCTGGAGAATGACTATCCAGCCAGAGTACTCCCGCTCAACCTAGGGGGATCAAAGATCGCATAATCACGAGCTTGGCTTAAAATAGTCGATGTCCAGTATGCTCCCCTCGCGCTCCTCCTTGAAGACTGGTTCGAGATGCATCCCTATTTCTATCTTATCGAAATCGACCTCGCCAAGGAAATGGACCAGCCCGGTATCAGCCCCATCCATCTGGATAACCCCGTAGGCGCAGGGAGCTTCCTCCGGCATGTAAGGCTCCTGATAGTGGATTATGGTGTAACTGCTCAGGAAGGACCCTCTGCACTTCCCTGTTGCTGAACGACCTCGTAAGTTGGCTACTTGACAACAGTAAAGAAATTTGTTACGTGTGTCATACAATAT
>CAZLCQ010000136.1:0-2880 GCA_964557995.1 uncultured Dehalococcoidales bacterium | reverse complement strand
AGACTGTGGAATCAATCCTACACGGACGGGGATCATAGATATTCTCCTGGCTATGGGAGCCAAGCTGAAAATGGACAATGAGCATCTTGAGGCTGGTGAACCGTTGGTCGATATTGTGATAGAATCTAGCGAGCTAGAAGGGCTAGAGGTCGGTGGAGATGTTATCCCTCGCCTCATCGATGAGATTCCGGTGTTAGCCGTCGCCGGTTGTATCGCCAAAGGAAAGACTGTGATCAGGAACGCCGGCGAACTCAGAGTAAAGGAATCAGACAGGATTGCCACTGTGGCAAGTGAGCTCTCTCGTTTGGGTGCCAAGATTGAACCTCTGTCGGATGGCATGGTCATCTACGGTGGCAAGCTTTTGTCGGGCACAGAGGTTGACAGCCACCTCGACCACCGATTGGCGATGACCCTGGCAGTAGCGGGTTTGATAGCCAAAGGAGAAACGACCATCAAGCATGCCCGGGCGGCTCAGGTGTCATATCCTGCCTTCTGGCAGACCTTGCAGCAAATTACTGAATACTGAGCGATATTAAAGCACCATAGTTAGGAGGAAAGCATGTGCACAGAACTAGTTCATGTCGGTTTCGGCAATGTCATCGCTGCAAACAGGGTAATCGCTCTTCTGTCCATAAATCAACAACCGGTCAAGCGACTCATTCGGGAAGCAAGGCAAAAGGAACGTTTGATTGACGCCACGCACGGCAGGAAAGCCAAGACCGTTATTCTTTTTGAAACTGGTCACATGATGTTGGTTGCCGTGACAGCAGAAACCATCGCTCATAGATTAGCCAGTACATCCATCTTGTCTGAGGAAAAGGTTGAGATGGGAAGTGTCTGACCGAAGATTTGAGTCAAATCCTCGAGGCAGGCAAAGGGACGTCAAGAGCACCCCACCTCTGCTCATCGTTCTTTCCGGGCCCTCGGGCGTAGGCAAGGATGCTGTGCTGGCCAGAATGAGAAAGTCGGAGCGTCCCTTCCACTATGTCGTTACCGCTACCACACGCCCGAAGCGTGCCAGGGAGAAGAACGGATTAGATTATCATTTTCTTTCCCCGAATGAATTTCAACAAATGATAGATAGACACCAACTCCTGGAGTGGGCCAATGTCTACGGCAACTACTATGGTGTGCCCATAGACGAAGTAAGTCCGGCTTTGTCCAAAGGACTAGATACAATAGTCAAAGTAGATGTTCAAGGTGCCGCCGCTATTAATAGAATCTTGCCTCAAGCAGTATTCATTTTTCTCATGCCTCCCTCACTGGAAGCACTGGGAAGAAGGTTGAAGAGGCGACGCAGTGAGTCTTCACAAAATCTGGCTCTGAGGTTGGCAAGGGCGAAAAAAGAAATAAGAAGCTTGCCGCTCTTTCACTATGTCATAACGAGCCACCAGAATAAGCTTGATGAAGTTGTATCCCGGATAGATGCCATCGTCACTGCTGAAAAATGCCGCGTCAAACCTCGCACCGTGAAGCTGTAGTCTCCCGTCACCCCGATGTATCACCCGCACTTTTGACAATATCCCATCCTGACTTCTACAATAAGTCCTGGCATGAGTTTGGCAGGGCAACTCCACAAGTTGCAGCAGCTTGACCTGGAGCTTCAAGAGAAGCAGCAAGAGCTGAGCGATGTTGAAGACAAGTTAAGTGATAATAAGGCCTTGCTTGCCGCCGAAACGAAACTTGCCTCGCAAAAACAACAACTTGAAGACGCGAGGAAGAAGCAGAAGAGTTCTGAATGGGAACTGGATGACCTTCAGGAAAGAATCAAACAGGTTGATAGCAAACTCTACGGCGGCAAGACCAAGGATCCCAAGGAACTGGTCAATCTTGAGAAAGAGGTCAAAGGTCTTAAGACCCAGATTAAAACCAAGGAAGATAGCCTGTTGGGATTGATGAGCCAGGTGGAACAGATAGAATCTGACGTGAGAGCTACGGCTGAAGAGTCTGAACACTTGAACCGAGACTGGGCACAAACACAGGAGGCTTTGGGGCCAAGGAAAGGTGAGCTTGAAATCGAGCTTGGCGGGCTCAAGGGGGAACGTAGCAGATTAGCGCAGCAGATTGACTCCGAAGCCTTGAATATCTATGAGCGCATCAGGCTAGCAAGGGGGCAGGCTGTGGTCAAAGTGGAGAGAGGAAGATGCCTGGGATGCCACATCGCCGTGCCTACCAGTCAATGGCAGAAAGCCAGAGCAGGCGATTTGATCCAATGCAACAACTGTAGCAGGATACTGTATCTGGAATAGCCCATGTGGAATCATGTTCACGTGGAAACACCTCGGGGCACTGTCACCGACCGCTAATCAAATCCGTTCCAAGCAAAGCAAGCTTTCATCATTGACAACTGTAGTACAATCGGCATAATCTATATTCTGGCCGACCAATGACCAGAAGCGTCCGACCAAAACCAGGGTCAGGAATGTTGACGGGAAGAGGGGAGCCCGAACTCGGCAAATACAAACAAAGGAGGCCTCAGCTTATGGCTGGCATAATTTCATATGGCGCCTACATACCGCTGTGGAGACTCTCTCGAGATGCTATCGCCGAGGCCTGGCAGAGCGGCTCAACCGGAGGCGAGAGAAGCGTAGCCAACAATGACGAAGACACTATCACGATGGCAACTGAGGCCGCCATTGACTGTCTCTCTGGCTGGCAACGTGAAAAGGTAGACGGCCTGTATTTTGCCTCTACCACCTCGCCCTATAAAGAAAAGGAATGCTCTACCCTAGCGGCCACGGCTGCCGATCTAAGACCCGATATCATCACTGCTGACTTTGGCAACAGCTTGAGGGCGGCCACTCAGGCATTCAGAGCAGCGGTGGATGCCGTAGTCAGTGGCTCTGCCAGTCAAGTAGTGGTGACTGCCTCTGACTGCCG
>CAZLCQ010000135.1:0-2887 GCA_964557995.1 uncultured Dehalococcoidales bacterium | reverse complement strand
CCCTGGTCATGTTCTCCGATAAAGACCTGATAACAGGCGGCGGTGAAAGGTTCTTTCGCTCTCTAATACCTGCAGCTAAAGACCAGCCGGAGATTATCATAAAGGATGCCGGGCACTTTCTTCAGGAGGAGAAAGGCGAGGAAATATCCCGCCACATACTGGACTTCATGAAAAGGACCCCCCTCGCCTAGTACTTCGGCTATTATGTCCTGCTTCGCCGGTGTTTTTTGACGGGAGCGCCCGCTTCGACTTTTGGGCCTGGTCAGCAAGCCTGAGCCAGGCGTATCTCACTGGACCGTGAACTCGTCAAAATGCCTTTTGGCAGCCGGGTCCTCGGCTCGTATCATCAATACACCCACTACAAAAACGAGAAGCGCCGGCGCCAGAAAGGGCATGAATGTTACCGTTTGGTCCCCGGTATAGCCGGCTATATAGGTCGCAGTTATGGGACCGAGGACCATTCCGATATCCCCCATAACACGGTAGACTCCCATAGATATGCCCAGCTTACCTTTGGGTGCCACGTCGGCAGGCCAGGCCGCCATGGAACCCTGGAGACCGGTAGCCAGACCGTAGAAGGCCATGATGCCCATAAGGCCGGTTAGGCTTCCCTGCGATGGAATAAACAACACAACGATACCGCTCAAGAAGAGGCAGGCCATCACGGGTCTTTTTCTCCCCACTCTATCTGACAGCCAGCCGGAAAGGAAAGTGCTTGCAGCGGTAGCAACGGCCGCCACCGTTAGCAGTAGTCCGATTCTGTCCACGGACAGGCCCAGGTTAAGGTGGGCATAGAGCGGAACAAGCGTCGAGCGAACACCGACTCTCAGGAAAAACATGGCCAGCACTGCGCAGTTCACCAGCATAAACGGGCGGTTCGATAGGACACTGAGGATGTCTTTAATGCATATCCTTGACTGTGTTGCCTTCTCCTTCAAAGGTACTGTGGCGATTAGACCGGCTACGCCCAGCGCGGCCCATGCAAAGAAGGGTGCGTTTAAGCCAAAACGGGCAGCGGTATAGCCGCCGATAGTGGGCCCGAAGGCAGTGCCCGCGAAGACAAGGCCGGTGTACAATGCCATATACCGGCCCCTGGACTTGCCGGCGGATACCTGCGCGACCCAGGTTGTCGCTGCGATCATATACAGAGCGGAACCTATTCCTCCCACAATACGTGCAAAGATTAGCCAGGCATAAGTGTCGGCGAGGCCCGCTCCTATCGACGACAGGATTATCAACACTAACCCCAGTATCATGGTTCTTTTCCTGCCGAAGCGGTCTGCGAGAAAGCCCGCCGGTATGTCCGTCACAACACGGGCTAGAGCAAACGCCGATATCGCCCATCCGACGAGAGCTACCGGAATGGAGAATGAAAGTGCATACTGGGGAAGAACAGGCGAAATAATGGTGACGCCCAGGATAACGAAGCCGGAAACCAGTGAGAGGTTCAGGATTACAAATAACCGCTGTTTCATCTGCAAAAGACCAATTATATGCGTGTCTCGGAAGTTGTTGTCAATAATTGGTTTGTGAGGCATGCCGAATGATCTCAGGAAGGGAAGGGCCGGGAAGCATCCCGGCCTATACCGAACTTCATAGTCGTCTACAGAAAGAAGGACGTTTCGTATCAGGAATAGGAATTAGATGGAGGAATTGTGCGGCTGGCATTGAGATTTCCCTGGGAATTGGCTGGGTTGTGAAGAAATCCCCTTGTTTCGGCGAGGCTCAGGTGGCCCTTTTCTTTCTTCTGCTGGGCGATCTCACCTGTTTCGGCTTGTTCCCCGGCGCCAAATTTCCCTGAGGGTAGCTGGTCCCGCTTCCCGCTGGCCCCACGCTGGCTTGAGAGTAGCTAATCCCGCCTTCCCATTGCCGGTGCCATGTTTCCCTGAAAGCAACCAATCTCCCCTTCCCCTGGCACCAGGTTTCCTTGAGAGCAGAAAGTCCCGCTTCCCATCGGGGGCGCCATGTCTCCTTGAGGGTAGCGAGCCTCGTTTTCCGTTGGCGGCGCCACACTCGCTTGAGAACAGCTAATCTCGCCTTCTCTTGTCGGAACCAGCCTCGCCTGATGACAGTCAGCCCCAGCACCCATTCTTCGCGTATGCTGTCTGCATCTCTGAGTTCGCCGGATATGATTCTCCTGAGTATCTCGTCTGCCAGACTGCCCCGTTGGCGAATGGGTTCAAGCACTCTGAAATACACCCAGCCTGCACATCCAAAGGCGATAATTCCGCTGGCTATGGCGAACACGACGTAGCCACTGGTTACTAAGATCAAGGCGATTACGGCCACAAGAAACACACTGAAGTTCACTACATTGCTCATCATGCCCTGCCTCTCGTTGGACAGAAAAGTCACCCAATCGCTGACGTTGAGGCAGGATTTGGCTCCCATGTTCTTAGCTGTGTCCTTCTTTTCCATCACACCTCCTGGATCATTGTTAGGCAACGGGCTTTAGGTCTACCCATCAGCCACAATCTACATTTTCACTACCTTTCTCAATCCTCTGGCCAGGCTGTATCCATGATTTCCCACGCCTTTTGTCGTTTGTTTGATTAGCCTCTCTTAAGACTAACTCATTCCATCTAATCTCACAATCACCCAAAAGTAAGGACTGCACCAGAAAATGGTCATAGGACCAAAGTCCACGCCAGCACGAAAAGACAAGAACCGTGTGGGCCCGGAGATAAGAACGAGTGCCATCTCCCGATCCAAAGGGCACATCTTTTTTGATATTGAGACGCCTGTCTCTGCCCTGCCTGGATTTTAAGAATGGCTTGAGGCCGTAAGAGCCGCTTGAATCCCTTTCTGCACACCGACAATGATAAATGCCGTGGCGATACGACCAACAATGAGGGTCTATGAGAGAGTTCATGGAGAGTTCATGGAG
>CAZLCQ010000134.1:0-2906 GCA_964557995.1 uncultured Dehalococcoidales bacterium | reverse complement strand
TGTTTTCCCCTGTAATTATATATCGTACAGACAACAGTTGGTTCACGCTATGAGCTGCTGTTCTGATTTCACGCTATAAACGAAACCTTACTCAGAAAGATCCTTCGGCGATGGTCATACTAGTCTTGGCCGATTTGAGTCTGCGCTGAGCGACCATCTGGATTTCTTGGACTGATATTAATACTGTTCTCTAGCTTGATTCAGTGGTTATCGAGCCCCAGAGGGAGCTAGCAGCTGTTTTTCAAATGACCGAGGACAACGGGTAGTATTCTGGCTTTTTGTCGCCTGCACGTACAGGGGTCAACATCTATTGAATAGTGTATTGACAAGGTAAAGCCCAGTAAGTAGACTGACAAAGGCTTTTGTCGAATCACTCACAGCAACTAAGGAGTATGAAGATGACTAGAAGATTGAAACCGCTTGGCTTTATGTTGGTCGCGTTACTAGCCCTGTCGTTGGGATTGACAGTATGGCCGACCAGTATAGTTCAGTCTGCCAGCCCCCAACTATTTGAGCACTGGAACGAGGGTGACGTAGCTGATACTGCTGAGTCTGCCACAAATCTTTTGCTGATGCTTGCTCAGACCTTCACCGCTCAGCAAGACCACAGTGTGACCTCTATCCGCGTCAAACTCCGCGGCGGCGGGGCAGCATCCGATGGAGATCTGGTAGTGTACCTGTGGGGGGATGACTTGGGTGTCGAGAGACTGGGCGAGGCAGTCATTCCTGGGACCACAATAGGAGGTACTGCTGCCTGGTATACCGTCTACTTCCTGAGTGCCCCCGACGTGGTTGGTGGGGAGCTATACTATATCATTGTCTATTTTGATGGGTATATGGTCCCCCCGATCTACTGGCGGTGCGACGATGTGTCTGACCCAGATTACCCGGGCGGGGCTGCCTACATCTCAGGGATCACTTACCCCTATGAGTGGGGTCCCCGGGGTGCGGGCTACAGCGACTTCATGTTTGAAGTCTGGGGCACGCTTCCTGTGTATCCCAATTTCAGCGGCTCACCGACATCGGGCCCGGCACCACTTACCGTCCAATTCACCGACTTGTCCACCGGTCCGGTCAGTTCGTGGCTATGGGACTTCGGAGATGGCGGTACTAGCTTTGCGCAGCACCCTTCCCACACTTACGATATGCCGGGAACATACACGGTCGTCCTGGGGGTTGATGGAGAAGTCGAGATCAAGAGTGGCTATATAACTGTTGACCCGTCTCCCGACGAGGTCTCCCTGGTAGCCGGCGAAAATCAGATTACAGCCGATGGCGTGTCGACTTGCTCGCTGACAGCTACCGTTGAGGACCAACTGAATAACCCTGTACCGGACGGCACTGACGTTGTCTTTTACACTGACCACGGCACTCTTGGCTCAAGCACGGTTACCAATCAGACGTCCGGCGGTGTGGCCACGGCGACCTTGACTTCAGAAGCAAGCACAGAGACCGTGATTGCCACAGTGACTGCCACCGCTGATAGTGCATCGGGTGCCACTGCCGTGTTCTTCATACCGTCAGGGGGCGTTGGCATAGAAGGCAGCGAAACTGAGACGGTCAGCGATTCCGGCGCCATGACTGATAGCCTTACCGGCGGAGATGTAAGCATCGATGCGGAAGGAGATCACACCATTACTGTTGCCGAATACACGGAGAATCCCGGTGGTGAGCCCACGTTCGAATCATCCGGAGACTACTATGATGTCCATCTGGACGACGATTCCGGAGTAAACAACGTCACGATTGAGTTCTGTCCAGCCGAGCAGGGAGACGTCATCTATTACTTGAACGGGACAAACTGGGAGCCTTGCTCCAGCCAGACCTACTCAGGAGGATGCATCGTAGTCACTATCACTGACTCGACTGCCCCGGACTTGGTGGACCTAGCGGGGCTTCCCTTTGCCCAGGGAAGACCACTAGCGCCACCAGTGGGCGGAGAAGCCTATCCCATCGATAGACTTGGTATTCTGGCACCCTTGATTACTTTGGCTATCGTTTTCGCAGCCAGTGGTTTGTACCTGGTTAGGCGCACAGTCAACAAGTCCGCATAGACCAATCTGCAGATTCTCGACAGGTAGTCGACGCAGGCTCTCTGTGAATGAAGCCCAGATCTCTCCGCTATGATCAGATATGTACAGATCTGGTTAAAGACTCCACATTCTGACGTTTTGTTACCACTGAACAAATATCGGGATTGTGCTCACGCAATGACATAGATCTTTTGCCGTTCAGGGTGCGTGTTTAGTCCAGTATGGTCGCAATACAACATCCTCAGTTTGTGTGATGGGGTAACAATCTGGCTTTTTGTTTAGCTGCTGCTGTTGCTATGATTAGGGGGTGAAATAATTGATGGAGGCAGCAAATGATGATTGGAGCCATGTCGGATACTCATGATAGGCTTGATGCGGTTAACAAAGCCATCAGCTTCTTTAACTCTCGGGAGGTGACCGATGTCCTGCATGCCGGCGACCTCGTATCTCCATTTGTGGCACCGCTGTTCTCCGAGCTGAAAGCCAAACTACACTTCGTCTGGGGAAACAATGAAGGTGACCACGAGTTCATCAAAGTGAGGTTTGCCGATATTGGAGTTAGCCCTCTGGGTGATTTCGCCGCGCTGCAACTGGGGGGAAGGAAGATCGCTTTGCTCCACGGCATACATCAGGAAATCGTCGGTTCTCTAGTCGAGTCCGGCCATTATGATCTGGTTGTCCACGGTCATAGCCATAGGGCGGAGGTCATTGACGGCAAGACTTTGGTGGTCAATCCCGGGGAAGTGTGTGGTTATCTTACCGGGCGTCAAACAGTTGCGCTGATCGACCTGGACAAAATGCACGGGCAGATAGTGGACCTATGATTGCTGGTCGTTCCTCTGCTTGTCATTGCGAGTCCTTACTTCTGGCTTC
>CAZLCQ010000133.1:0-2907 GCA_964557995.1 uncultured Dehalococcoidales bacterium | reverse complement strand
CGGCGTAGGGATCGTCTTTCACCCCGATGCGAGCCCACCCTTTGGCCGGCAGGGAGAGTGAGTTCTCTTTGAGGGGTGGTACGACGACTTCCTTACAGCCGTCTGTGTAGGATGCCGTCCACCAGAAGAGGTCGGATTGCCAGGTGGCGGGTTGACCTCGACTGAAAGCGTTGTCTTTATCGGCACGGATCATGATCCCCCACTGAGGGCGCTGGTCCAGACCTGATTCCTTAGCCAGCTTGGAAGCGCGGTTCTTGGCGACCTCTCTGGCTTTCTTGTTCCCTGCTGGCGCGGGGAAGTATGCGTCGGTCTGGTCTACGCCAGGGGGGAAGACCTTGTACCCAGTGGTGATAACGCAGAGCGCGATGACACCACCCCCTACACCTTCTTCCTTAACCGACTGATCGTATGTGTCCCAATAGTTCTGTTCTGTCATTCTAGTTCTCCTTTAGTTTATGTTTGATCGAGCCTTACCCCATCCCCCGGCGACGGTAAGTATTCAATTGTTGTCATATACTAGCGTGTCGTCATGTCTACTATGAACATGCACCTTCGTCGCCGCTCGATCCCTATCCTCAACCGCTCTTACCAGTGAAACCGTACTTGTGTTTTAGTCAGTTTCTTCGATAGACACCCCCATTGCATAGGGCGTGTCGATGGAGCAGACTTCCCCATCACCGCCGTATTCAATGCCAGCACGCCATAGTTCCAGTTCGATTGTTGCCATCTCTACATTAAACTCAGTCATCTTCACCCCCTCGTAGTCCTAACCCTATGATAAACTGCACGATCCCCCACCCTATACCTCTCAACTGGTACACGAAGAACACTAGGAACAGAAAGATCATTCCCACGAACCACCCCTGCCCCAAACTCACTTCGAGAAAGGTAATGAGGATGAAGGGGATGGCAATGGCGAGAAGGACAATGAGGATAATGTAGACAGGGCTGAATGAGAGCCACTCTGACCAGCTTTCACGTTCGTTTAGTTCGTTCATTTATTTCACCTCCGTTCTATGATCAATCACTTCCTTCGCCCGTTGAATAGCTTCGCCCGTCGTCCTCGATGCGCCGATGAAATGGCTCAGCCGTGGGATGTAGACGCCGTAGTCCACCCCGCTGCGGAAGAAGAGTCGGTAGACCATAACGGTGAGACCTGAGAGGACGATGACACCGAAGACGCCGCTACCGTTCATTATATTCCTTCATCATATATCCAAGATATGACAATTCCCAATAGATGGCAAATAGCATCCAATAGATTGCTTCTTGAGTATCTTTGGTAACGATGTGAACTAACACCGCTATCAGGGTCAAAATACCACTAGCCACGGCTGATAATGATTTCATTCTTCCCCTTCACACACATCCAAACTATAGATCACGTCTTCTTCCCTCACCCAATACCCCTCACATATCTCGACATAGCATGCACCGTTGCGGTATTGGGTGGGGCGGTTGATCTTTTCAGAGAATGCGATGCAGTTTCTTTCACAGCGCGCATTGGCGGTTGCCGCCATGTAAATACTACCAGCAGCCAACCCTATCAAGAACAGCATAAGCAATACAAACCCGATGTTACCCCAGTCGGTCTTGGTTTTTTTCATTCTTCCCCTTTCCACGGGACCACGCCGATCAAGCCTGAACTCATACTTCCCCCTCTCTCTAACTATCAAACCAGAATATAATGCGAGTTTGTTCTGGATTTCCAAGGCTTTCAAGAGCGGGTATCCAATCCTCGATGATAAATTTTCCTACTGCTTCAGCATAGGTTTCTGACCACTCAACGACGGTGAAGTATGCAATACCATCATCAGGAGTTGCTAGTATTTCACTTGCGTCAACCGTCCTAACACCACCGCCGCTCACATAACCGTAATAAGAACTTGGGAGATTTCCGGTTGCCGCGAATACTTTGTATTGATCTTTGCTGATAGTACCATACTGCACGGTAGTTTGACCATGCCAATCATAATCAAGTAGTTCTTGAACGGCGAGCCAGCTATGACTGTGACCATCAGATTGCTTTTTGATTTCCGGCGATACATCGACTGGCAATCCGCGAGGCATGGATATTGGTTTGAACCCCCTGCCTGTTGGTATACCTGCAAAACCTCTTCCGTTGCGCACATTGGCAAGGATGGCAAAGAGATTGTATCGCCTACCGGGTGAGAACACGTCATTTATCCCACTCCACCCTTCAGGTTCTCCCTTGTCCCATTTTGACATGGACCTCTGAGAAATGGTTTCTGTTTCATACTGATCCCAGCTTTCCCCATAATATCGGTTAGGTATCTCGTTTTCAACTGGCAACCACTTACTAGCCATCTTGATACTACGATCTCCGTTGCGACAACTAGGACAGCGATAAACCTCAACTGGGTTATCCTGCTTGCAATGTTTACAAGTCCAATCTTTTACATCAGGATCAGGGACTTGGGTTAATTTTTCCACGTACAAATGAATATCACACCCCATATTCTTCCCCCTTCCAAGGCATCTTATCATGCTCTTCAAAATACTTTGCCAGCCTAGACGTCATCCTTCTTCTCGCTTTGCTGCACACCCGGTAGAGTTTATCATCTACATCCCCAGTGTCCCTGAGAGACTGGGTGACCATCGCGGCCAGTTTGAGATAGAGATTTCTGGCTTCCTCAACGGTATCCATATTAACTGATGAGCCCACCGCGATCCCTATGCCATCCTTTGCCGTGAGTGCGTCCGGTTTTAGGGATTAGATGACGCTCGCCTCTGCCTGTGCCTCTGGCGTCAGCATCGGCATTACCACCAGTTGATAGCCGTCAACGGTAAAGAGCAGTGGCGATACGCCCATGGTGAGCTTAAGCACAACCATGCCCCCGTCAGCCTTAAGAGCGTCGGCAAGGTATTTACCGTCCACCCTTATCC
>CAZLCQ010000132.1:0-2919 GCA_964557995.1 uncultured Dehalococcoidales bacterium | reverse complement strand
ATATCTCAACAGTGGCAGGAGCCAGATATGCAGGATTAACAGGATTATGAAGGGGATTTCTATACTTATGTGGATTCTTTGTGCCAGGCTCTTAGTCAGTAATCCAAATGTTAAAGGTTCAACGATTCTGTATTCAGTAATACCAAATCCAGTGATGAGATAGACTATTACCAGGACTGTCAACAGCCAGTGTATTGTCCTCCTAACGAGTTGTTGATTAGTCATGGATTTCAGTCTCCAAAGAAGCTTTCATCCAGATCTGCGCTGTTCGAGTATCCTCTACTCTCCCAATAACCTCTGTAGTTGGCATCGTCAGATAATTCGATCTCTGTTATCCACTTGATCCATTTGTACCCCCATTTGCTTTCTGCCACAAGTTGAAAGGGGAATCCTCTTTCAGGTGGAAGAACAACATCATTCATCTTGTATGCCATCAAGATGTCATTGTCCATTATGTAGTCGAGAGGCAGAGAAGTTGTGTACCCGTCGTAAGCATGGAATATGACCACCTCGGCATCTGCCAGAGGTTCTGCTTCTGCCAGCAAATCTCTGACCAGCAGACCTTCCCAGAGAATGGTGACACTCCATCCTTCCACGCAGTCCAGCGTGATAACTTTCTTGTAGTGTTGATGCCGGTTCAAAACTTCATCATAGGTGTAGCTCGTGGGGTTGGCTACCAGACCGGTAATTCCTAGCGTGTAGCTTTCTACATCTATTTCCTGCGGACCTTTTATGGAGTTTTCCCTAAAAGCACTTATAGATGAAAGGTCTACACCCTCGTATTCTCTTATTTCATTGGGCGCCAGTATCTCCGTGTCGTCACAACCAATACCTGATCCAAGAGTAATTGCAGCTACTAGAAGCAGGAAAAGGACGAGAACCGAAACACCCCTGCTGGTTATCGCTTTTTTCATAATCATACCTCCCTAAGAAAAAGCTACATAGATTCCTCTCACCCTATCATCAGTTCGGTCAAGCCTCGCACCGAATACCAGCTATGGAGGCCTTTCGCGCTATCTGTACCACGTGGAGCCTGTTCGAGGCTATCAGTCAAGTTTTCACAGGCATTGCGAATGGCTTGATGTCTCCCACAGATATTATCTGTTCCTTTTTTGGACTTCATTTCTTCCTGAAATAACACGACTCCCATGACGATCTACCTCACCCGCGCATTCCCCTTTTGATAGGTGAACTCAACAGTTAAGCCGGTATTTACAGAAGATCAGCCGCCTTTTTTCTCCAGGCGAAGGCCACAGTTGAGCCATATTCCCTCTTCATTAGGAGGTACAAGAACCATCGCCCACAGACCGCCGGTCTTATTCCTCACCACGTGCCACCAGTGAATTTGCAGTGGTGGTATACCGCGTGTTCTGAACACTGCCTCTTCGCCACCGATAGTCTGTACCATCAGGCCTGGCCATTCGGTCAGATTGGCTCTGGCCGCCGGTATGCGTACTGTGAATTCCTTCTTCTCCCAGTCGGCATCCAGTTCCACTTCCCACACCTCTGGGGCTCCGGGCAGATGACCACTACCATGAAATGTTTCCAATTTTGCCCTCCTTTTTTCTTGATACTTGAGTTCTCGCATCATAGCCAAAGACTCGCATATAAATCACCCCCTAGCCTACCGTCACCTGACGTTCAGCAGTTCCAGCATTTTATTCATGTCTGTGGTTGGCAGATTGCAGTTATGATTGAGGCAGACGTAAGCTGTGGCCGCGCCCCCGATGCTCGATTGACTTCGGGTAAACCCGGCAAGCTCAGCTATTTTAGACGATTTCTGTTCACTGGTATTGAGAAGCACCACCTTATTCGGCAAGAAACGTGTTCTTAGCGCTTGTACCATAGCTTTGGTATCTGCTGCCTGCGCCTGGCCGGCGATGACTACTTCATAACAAGGCCCAATCCCGAAGTCCAGGGCAACCATGAGTTCAGTATGTGCAGATGGTGATTTTCTGACGCTTCTGGAAAAAGCAAGTCCGGTTTTTGCGGCTTTTTCCTCCAGGTCGGATTTGGCGGTCATACGCCCCAGACGAAGCAGATTCAACATTGCCACGGAATTCCCCGATGGAATAGCACCATCGTAGATCTCCTTCTTTCTGACCAATAGGCGTTCACCATCGTCAGGCGTGAGATAAAACCCGCCGCCATCTCCGTCCCAGAAATGCTTCGACATATCAGCAGTCAGCTCGAGAGCCACTTCGAGGTACCTTGCGTCGAAAACTGCCTCATATATTTCTACTAGCCCCCAAACTAGAAAGGCATAATCATCCAGATTTGCTTCTATGCCAGCCCGGCCGTCTCGATAGCGGTGCCAAAGGCGGCCATCTGGTTTGCGCATATTCTCAAGGACAAAAGCTGCAGCACGGCGCCCCGCTTCAGCATAGCGAGGCTCATCGAAGGCTTGGGCCCCTTTCGCCAATGCCGCAATCATGAGCCCATTCCAATCAGTCAGAATCTTGTCGTCCTTCATAGGATGGACACGTCTTTCGCGGTAAGCAAATAGTCTCTGCTGTAGCATCTCCAGATGCTTCAGAAGGTCGTGCTCAGAGAGACTCAAATCTGAGGCGAGCTCGCCGAGCGACTTCACTAGATGCAGAATGTTATTGCCACTGTTCCTTCCAGTGGCTTGCTCCACAAAACTGCCGTCTTTCCCAATGTTGAATATCCTGGCAACGAAATCCGCTTCCTCATTGCCAAGTGCCTGTCGCACTTCCTCTTGCGTCCAAAGGTAGAACTTCCCTTCCCTTCCCTCGCTATCCGCATCTTCAGCCGAGCAGAAGCCACCCTCTGATACTGTCATGTCTCGCAGAACATAGGTGAAGATCTCCCGGGCTGTTTTTCCGTAGTCTTCTTTTCCAGTAGCCTGATAAGCCTCGGTGTAGGCCATAGCTAACATAGCTTGATCATAAAGCATCT
>CAZLCQ010000131.1:0-2956 GCA_964557995.1 uncultured Dehalococcoidales bacterium | reverse complement strand
ATCCCGCCTCCCAGCACCTCACCCACATTATAGAACACAACGGCCTGCCCTGGGGTTACCGCCTTCTGGGGCTGAACAAAATGGACATCCACGGAGTTGTTTCTGAAGAAAAGGGTAGCTTCCGCCTCTTTTGACCTATAGCGTATCTTGGCCCTGACTGCAAGCGGCTCCCGCGGCGCCATGCCCGATATCCAGTTCAATTCTCGGGCGGTAAGCCCCTCGCTGTAGAGCTCATTCTCATGACCAAGCACAATTCTATTGCGTTCGGGCTCTATCCTTATGACGTAGAGGGGCTTACCAGAGGCCAACCCCAAACCGTGCCTCTGTCCGACGGTATGAAAGGCTATCCCTCGATGCTGGCCTAGTTTCTTTCCTTGGGTATCTATAACGTCGCCAGGCAGTGTGTCAAATCGCTGGCTGAGAAAGGCGCCGTAGTTCTTCTGGGAGATGAAGCAGACATCCTGGCTGGATTTGGCTGCTATGGGCAATCCTGCTCGCTTGGCCATTTGTCTGACTTCGTCCTTGCTATGCTCGCCTAAAGGGAACAAGACGCGCCCGAGCTTTTCCTGGGTTAGAGTATAGAGAAAATAGGATTGGTCTCTACGGGTGTATTTTGCTTTAAGCAAGCAGTAGCCATCACGGGAATACTCTACTCTGGCATAGTGGCCTGTGGCCAGATAGTCGGCGCCCAGGGAGAGCGCTTTGTCGAGGAGGATGCCAAACTTCATGCACTGATTGCAGGCGACACAGGGATTGGGAGTCCGTCCTTGTTGGTATTCACGGCAGAAGTAGTCAACCACGCGGGACTCAAATTCTTCTCGGAGGTCAACCTGATGGTAGCGAATGTCTAAAATGCGGCAGATATTTTCGGCCCGGTGTGCCTGGTCATCGAAGCTGGAGCAGTCCCAGAGGCCCATATGTATACCTATCACTTCATCGGCGGCTTCCTTGAGCAACAAGGCAGCGACGGAGGAATCCAGCCCTCCACTCAACGCCACGGCAACCTTTCGTTTGGGCATAGATCTTGCAGGCAAAGTAATACTGGTTATTTTACACCCTCACCTTGGTCCTCTCCCGTCGAGGGAGAGGAAATTGGGTTTGCTATGAGGGGCCCGGTAATAATAGGCTTACTCTATCCCAGATAATCTCTGCGATTTTTGCTTTGGGCAAGGAAGCATCTATCACCAGCCAGCGGTCAGGCTCGGCCGCGGCCATCTTGACATAACCTTCCCTCACCCGCCGGTGGAACGATAAATCCTCCAGCTCAAAGCGGTCTTTCAAGCTTCGCTTTCGTGCTAGTCCCTGCTCAGGTGCAATGTCCAAGAGGATTATGAGGTCGGGATTGAGATGCCTTGTTGCCATATTGTTGACCAGCTTGATGGCAGTAAAATCAAGTCCCCGCCCGTAGCCTTGATAGACCATGGTGGAGTGAGTGAAGCGGTCGCAAAGAACTACCTTGCCTTCTTCTAAGGCAGGATGAATTACCTCAGCCACCAATTGGGCGCGGGAAGCAGCCAAGAGAAACAGCTCGGCCTGGGGCGAAATAGAGGAATCCTGTTTCCTCTTAAGTGTTTTTCTTAACTCGTTACCCAGAGCTGTGCCCCCCGGCTCATGGGTCAATACCACGGCGATGTTCTTTTGCTCGAGTTGTTTCAGCAAGAGCTTAGATTGGGTGCTTTTGCCGCAGCCTTCACCCCCTTCAAAGGTGATGAATAGTCTCAAGGATTACCTCGATTTCCTTTTGCCGCCAGGTTCCCAGTGCCGCTCACCGGAGGTGAAATCGCGGCGTCCGGCTAAGAGACGCTGCAGATGATGGACATAGGCGGATTGAGCCTCACGGGGATAGAGGGCGTCCAGGCACTGTTTTATTTGAGCGGCATTATTGCTCTTAAGAACGTAGGTTGGTATCCCCAGTGCTTCGGCATCCCGTATCTTTTGTGGCTTGCGGCGGTAATAACTTCTGGTAGTGAGGAAGATGTCAGCTTGCTTGATGTCAGCGACGATTCTCAATTCCCTTTGCCCTTCCTTAGCAGTTTGTTCCAGTCGAGACCGGTTGGCGCCGAAGAGGTAGAATCGCAGCGTCCTTTCCGGCGGCCTCTCCTCTTTGCTTTCCCAGACAATAGCGGATGTTATCGCTTCCTTTTTGACCTCGCCATCTTCTTCCATCCAGCGTACTTCAGCCTTGGGGGCGCGCCCATGCAAGAGAGCATCAACGGCCTCGGTCACGTCAGGATGTACGGTCACCTTGTGATAGTCTACAATTTCCACGATCACACCGAAGGTGGGCGGAGCCTTACGCTCCAGGACAGATTTCTGTGTGTGCCGTCGCCTGGCTTCTTCATCTCCTAAGGTAACCGTCTGGATGCCGCCGATGAGGTCGGACAGGGTAGGGTTCATTATCAGGTTTTCCAGAGTGTTGCCGTGCGCTGTGCCCACCAACTGCACTCCGCGCTCGGCGATGGTTCGCGCTGCTTTGGCTTCGAGTTCGGTGCCTATTTCGTCAATGATGACGACCTCGGGCATGTGGTTTTCCACTGCTTCAATCATCACGGCATGTTGCTCGGTAGGGGTAGCTACTTGCATTCGCCGGGCGTGCCCGATGGCGGGATGAGGAATGTCGCCATCTCCGGCAATCTCATTAGAGGTGTCGATTACGACAACTCGCTTCTTTGAGTCGTCGGCCAGCACTCGAGCCACCTCCCGCAGCATGGTGGTCTTGCCTATGCCCGGCCGCCCTAGAAGCAGGACGCTCTTGCCGGATTCGATAAGGTCTTGAATCATCGCTACGGTGCCGAACACAGCTCTGCCCACGCGGCAGGTCAAGCCGATTATCTCACCGTGCCTATTGCGTATGGCTGAGATGCGGTGAAGGGTGTGGTTGATGCCGGCACGATTATCTCCGGTGAACTCGCTAATGCGTGACACCACATAATCAATATCAGGCTGGCTCACCTCA
>CAZLCQ010000130.1:0-2994 GCA_964557995.1 uncultured Dehalococcoidales bacterium | reverse complement strand
TTCCCGCTGATTCAAGTCATAGGATGTTTTAATTTTTCAAAAATGATATACTAAGGGGACTATGTCTCGGTCTTATGTTTATCAATCACTGCGGGGCGTTGTAGAGCCTTTGCTGCTCTTCATTATAGGCGAATTGCTGCCCATACATGGCTATGAGATTGCCAGAGAACTGGACCGCAGGAGCGAAGGCTATTTCAATCTGACGGCAAGCACTCTCTACTCAGCATTGCGCCGTTTGGAGAGTAGAGGACTTGTGGCAAGTACGTGGCAGCAAATTTCCAGGCAAAGGCGCAGATGTTATGCGCTGACCGAGAAAGGTCGTCAGATTCTGGCTGAAGAATTAGCTCAATGGCAGAAGTTTCTCGGTGCTACCGAGCGAATAATAGACAGCCAGTGAAGTGGAAATCCAGGTCCTAGGTGCCCATCTAGCTGAGGCAAAAGGGGCACGGTTGACATCCCTACTAATAGACGGCGTTCTGGCTGTAGACGCCGGTGGAATTACCTCCGCCCTTTCTTTGCCAGAACAGAAGAAGATAGAAACCGTTCTGCTTACCCATCACCATTTCGACCACACGCGGGATCTAGTCACACTGGCCGCTAACACCGGCTACTACTGGCGAAAACAGTTGACGGTTTGTGGTCTTCGCCACACGCTTGATATTGTCACTGACTGCCTTCTTGGTGGCAAGATGTATACCAATTTCTTTGAGTATCCCGACAAAGAAAAACCGACTGTTATACTTGAGGCTATTGAGCCTTATAGCAGAAAAACCATTGCCGGCTATGATGTCTTGGCGGTGCAGGTAAAACATTCGGCACCTACAGTTGGCTATCAAATAACCTCTCCGGATGGCAAAAGCCTGTTTTTCACTGGCGATACCACGGTTGGAGTATCTGACTGCTGGCAGCATATTTCCCCCCAGTTGCTTATTACTGAAGTTGCCGGCCCCGACAAGTATGAAGACTGGCTCAAGAAGGCTGGCCATCTTTGTTCAAGGCTTCTGAGAGAGGAGCTCATTCAATTTCGCCGAGTCAAGGGGTATCTACCTCGCGTCATCGTTATTCATATAGGTAATCCCTATGAGCAAGAGATTAAGGAAGAAGTAGCCCAAGTGGCACAGGACCTGGAAGCTGACGTAAGCCTGGGCTACGAAGACATGAAAATCGCCCTGTAATTACCACTCACGGCATTGCTGATATTCTCCTCTGGTGGCAAATATCTATAGCTCGTGCCTCAAGGCTGGCACCATAGCAATCTGTGCTATGGCGCCAGCCCTTCTGTTCAGGGTACCTTGGGCAGTTCAAGTTGGGCCTTCCTCACTTCCTCCTCAGGATAGGCGTAATCTGTCAGCTTGCCCTGAAGGTAGGCGTCATAGGCGGCCAGGTCGAAGTGCCCGTGTCCACTATGAGCTATCAAGATGGTCTTTGATTTGCCTTCCTCCTTGCACTTGATAGCCTCCTCGATAGCCACTCTGACATTATGGCAGGGCTCCGGACCACTGATGATCCCCTCGGTGCGGGCAAACTGTACCCCTCCCGCAAAGGATTTGGTTTGGGGCACAGCTACGGCTTCAACCAAACCAAGTTTATGCAGATGGCATATGGTAGGTGCCATCCCATGATAGCGCAGTCCACCGGCATGGATTGGTGGCGGCACAAAGCCATGTCCCAGGGTATACATTTTGATCAGGGGAGTCATCCCAACCATGTCACCAAAATCATAGGCATAAAGTCCTTTAGTCACGCTCGGGCAGCTTTCCGGCTCACAACAGATAATGCGCATGTCCGGCTTCTTACCGCTGATCTTGTCGCGAATCCAGGGGAAGAACTGCCCGGCGAAGTTTGAGCCGCCGCCGATGTTGCCGACGATGATATCAGGGTAGGCATCTGCCATCTCCATCTGTTTCCGACATTCCTCCCCGATGATAGTCTGATGAAGCAGGACATGGTTAAGCACGCTGCCAATCGAATACCTATAGTCTGGATGAGTTGTCATGTATTCTATTGCCTCGCTAATAGCCAGACCTAAACTGCCAGGACAATCAGGCCATTTCTCCAGCATGGCTTGCCCTGACTTTGTCTCGGGGCTGGGGCTGGGGACACAGTTGCCCCCCCAGACCTCCATGGCGATGCGGCGATACGGCTTCTGGTCATAGCTAATCCTGACCATAAAAACCTTGATCTCCAGACCGAAGAATGCCCCCGCCAAACTCAGGGCGCTACCCCACTGTCCGGCGCCGGTCTCAGTACTCAAACCCTTAAGGCCTTGTTTCTTAGCATAGTATGCCTGAGCGGTCGCGGTGTTAGGCTTGTGACTACCAGCCTGGTTTGTCCCTTCATACTTATAGAAGATTTTGGCCGGCGTATCCAGAGCCTTTTCCAGCCGATGTGCTCGATACAACATCGTTGGTCTCCAGGTGCGATAAATCGCCTGCAGTTCCTCTGGGATTTCAATCCAGCGGTCTTTCCTGTTGAGTTCCTGCTCGGCACACGCCCTGGCGAATAGCCCGGCTGCATCATCTACAGTTGCCGGCTTTCCCGTTCCTGGATGCAGCACGTGTGGCATATCCCCGGGCATATCGGCCATAATATTGTACCAATGAGTGGGCATATCCTTTTGGTCGAGAAAATAAATTCCTTTCTCCATTTTGTTCTCCTTTCTATCTCATATTGGGGCTGACTCCTTTAAGAATAGCTAGCGCATGTTCACCTCCTAGTTTTTTTCTACCATTCTATTGCTCAAAAGCCTCTCGTAAGCTTGACGCAAAGGCTTTGAGAGAAGAGAAGGTGGCATCCTCCTCCATCAACTGTATGATACGGCTGCCCACGATGACGCCGTCAGCTACCTTGGCTATTCTTCGGGCTTGCTCGGCGGTGGATACTCCAAAGCCAACGCAAAGAGGCTTTTCAGTCTTTTCTCTCACTCTGGCTACGAAGCCTTCCAGTTCCTCGGGGAGTTTATCCCTGGAACCAGTGACGCCGGTCAGGGAAACT
>CAZLCQ010000129.1:0-3011 GCA_964557995.1 uncultured Dehalococcoidales bacterium | reverse complement strand
AAACCGGCGGCCACCAGGCTAGCTATCCCTGCCCGCAATCCAAAAGCAAAACCAGCATAGGTCATAGGTATTAGAAATAGAACCCGCTCTGCAGTGTAGCGAGTTGTCCCTAAGAACGAGGAGATAGCAGTGGCAAGCCCGGGAATCAGTTGTTCCGAATAATGCAGGATTGCGCCAGCGGCACACATCGCCAGCAATCCCCAAAAACGAGGATCGCGAATAACCTTGACCGCTGAACTGAGTAAACCTGAAGACATATGCGGACCAACTCCCATATCGCGAAGTCGAGGTCGTACAGTCAGGACAATTCGTCCAGGGTGAAACGGCCTCTTCGCATGGCCTCTATCACTGCTTCCGTACGGGAACCCACTCCCAGCTTATTGAAGATGCTGCCCAGATGACTCTCAATGGTGCGCACACTTAGACATAACTCCTCAGCAATTTCGCTGTTGCTCATACCTTTAGCTGCCATCTTAAGTACAGCGGTTTCCCGCTCGGTTAGTGAATCCGGTTCGTAACCCTTCTCAACTCGCTCCTTGGTTTGCCGATATCGTTCCAGCACTCTGCGGGCAATTGTTGGATGGAGCACTGCCTCTCCCCTATACACAGTTTTGATGGCATTGATAAGTTCACGGCTACTTATATCCTTTAGCAGGTAGCCCGCAGCCCCCGCATCCAGTAGAGGGAAGATGTATTGCTCGTAATCATAGGCGGTAAGTCCCAGTATAATGGCAGACGGCTGAAATGCCTTAATCTGCTTTGTGGCTTCAATGCCGTTGATTTTGGGAAGAGATATATCCATGACAATGACGTCAGGCTTGAGTTCCCGTGCCATGCGCACCGCCTCTTCCCCATCACGAGCTTCCCCGACCACCGTGAAGTTGGCCTCGCGTTCCAGAGACTGATGGATACTCTCCATCACCAACGCATGGTCTTCAACCAGAAGAATACTGATCTTCTTCATCTAATATCCTCTTTTGCCATTATACTAGGAACAGCCTTCAACTCTGTCCCGCCCAATCTTAGCCTACCGCTGTCCTTTCTTCAACCGAATGAACACTAGAGCACACAACCTAAGGCTTTGCGTAAAAACCACAGTAGTGAGCTGTGGAAATCCCTGACGGGACCAGTTCCTTTCTGTGGGAAAACCTGTGGTAAGAAAACAGGCTTCACACGGATGTATCGGCCATATGGCTCTGGTTTACTTAACGCAGATAAACAGCAAAGGAGGAACTGCAATGGGACTAAGAGCATATTTAATGGTGAATGTGGTGGATGATATGGAACAGCAAGAATTCATCAAAGTGCTGAGACAACTCGATGGGATGCCCGGCGTGGATTTCATTGACCCAGTCATCGGCTCTCACGACATGGTTATGATGGTGGATGCTCCGGTGACGGTCGAGGCTCTGGCCAGCAAGATCCGGGAAAAGAGCTGGGTCAAGGATATGGAGATCCTGAGAATCGTCGGTATGTTTGAACGCCATCGCGCTTCCAAAAAGGAGCTGCTCAAAGCTTCAACCCATAGTGGCGTGTGATTGCCCCTTTTTTCCTCAGACCTAAGGGAGTCTCAAAGGAACTGAATTTGAGCAGAAGGAGATCCGATGGCTACTAAAGCAAAAGACAGAGAAGAACTTAGTTTTACTGTAATCGACGCCATAGCACATAAGCACAATGTGCAACCTGGGGCTGTGATACCAGCTCTCCAAGAAATTCAAGATGCCTACGGCTATATTCCTCCGGTGGCAATCGAGCGGATAGCAGAAAACATAGATGTTCCCGCCAGTGAAATATACGGCATAGTTACCTTCTATTCTCAGTTTCGGCTGGAACCTGTAGGTGAGAATCTAATCAAGGTTTGTCATGGGACTGCCTGCCATCTGAATGGAGCAGAGAGAATAGCACAGGCAATAGCCCAGGCGACAGGCGCCCAAGAAGGAGAAACAAGCCGCGATGACAAGTTCACTGTGGAACGGGTAGCCTGCCTCGGCTGCTGTAGCCTGGCTCCCTGCACGATGATCAATAATGAGGTTCATGGACGGCTCACTCCCGAGTCTGTTAGTAAGATAGTGAGCCATGTCCAGGAAGTGCAGGAACTTGCTCCGACAAAGTGAGATAGATGATGTCCTGGGAAAGAGATAAAAAGAATGGAAGCTGGGTTGTAAAGGTAGGGCTCGCCTCCTGCGGAATAGCCGCTGGAGCGCAGAGAGTCTACGATGCTCTGAAGGACAGCCTTATCGCCCACGGCATAAAGAACAATGTAGAACTGAGGCGGACCGGGTGTATGGGCATGTGCTACAGCGAGGTACTGGTTGAAGTCTTTCCACCGCTGGGCAGGCGCGTGTTTTACAGAAATGTTACCGCTGAACACATCCAGCGCATAGTTGAGGAACATATAATTGGCGGGAATCCTGTTACTGAATGGATCATACCTGCTGATGAGATAGATAGCATTTCATCCAAGCAGATGAGGATTGTGCTCCGAAACTGCGGCATAATCGATCCCGAATCTATAGATGACTATCTTGCAGCCGGCGGGTACAAAGCGCTTGATAAGGCATTGCATAGCATGTCACCCCAGATGGTAATAGACGAGATTACCGGGTCTGGGTTGAGGGGGAGGGGTGGAGCCGGCTTCCCCACTGGCATCAAATGGGGCTTTGCCCGAAAGTCTCCGGGCAGCCAAAAATATGTAATATGTAACGCCGATGAGGGTGATCCTGGTGCTTTCATGGACAGAAGCGTTCTGGAAAGCGACCCTCACAGTGTTATCGAAGGGATGTTGATAGCTGGTTACGCTATTGGTGCTTCCGAAGGCTATATTTATGTTCGGGCGGAGTACCCGTTGGCAATTCGTCGATTAGAGATAGCCCTGGATGAGGCTAAGGAGCGAGGACTTATCGGTGAGGGTATCCTGGATTGCGACTTTGATTTCAATATAAACATCAGGCAGGGGGCCGGTGCTTTCGTTTGCGGCGAAGAGACGGCGCTTATGGCGTCTATAGAAGGAA
>CAZLCQ010000128.1:0-3012 GCA_964557995.1 uncultured Dehalococcoidales bacterium | reverse complement strand
TATTGACGGGCAAAGCTCCCCAGAGTATGCTTTCCACCACAAAAGGCTGGAGACAGACAATGAAAAGGGCAAGGATTGTTTTGACATTGTCACTGAGCATTATGATGATGTTGGGATTAGCCTGTGATGGAGGTGACGTATCTATATCCACGCCAACACCTACAATTGTGTCTACACCTACACCAGTCACAACTTACATAAGCCTCATAGACAATCTTCGCGAAGCTGGGGCAGTTGTTGAGCCCAGAGGAGAAGTGGCACCGGACTTCCTTTCTGCTAAGCGCAGGGTAATAAGTGTGAATGATAGCAATGTTCAAGTCTGGGAGTACGACGATGCTGCTGCGGCTGATGCTGAAGCAGCACTTATCTCACCCAATGGTTCTTCAGTCCGCACAGCTACGAAATTCACACTTGTAGACTGGATAGCACCACCTCACTTTTACAAGGCGAGTAAATTGATTGTGTTGTATGTAGGTGATAATCAAGCTGTAATAGATGTGTTGGAGACTGTACTCGGCTCACAGTTTGCTGGTTCATAAAGAAGAACCAACGATTAGGAATATTGCCTCTCAAATTTACCGACGCCAACCGAACGGAACCACATAGGTCATAGTCTGTAAGAATGTCGACTATTACTAAGAAGACTTCTATTCTGCTGATTACTACTCTATTCTTGTTGATTTCCCTTTTGCTCTCTTGCGATGGAGGAGAAGACGTGGGGTTTGGAATCTTCCTTGTTGACAGCGGTGAGTTGGTCTTATCCGAACAGCATATTAAGATATATCATAAAGAGACTCATGAGATCGAGCTGAACGAGGATGGCATAGAGAAGTGGAATTCATATATGACCTACACAACGATTCCAAGACTGGCAGAAACATTATGTGGAGAAGATTTCCTGATAATGGTAGAAGGAACTGAAGCATATCGAGGTCGATTCTCTTCTTATGTGGTTTCTACAATACCTCCCGGAGTCACAATCGTAGATACTCTGTTCAAGCTCGACAGCGAGCACAACTCAATAAGAATAGATATTGGATATCCGTACTTTCCATCAGGAGAAGACCCAAGGAATAATCCAGATATCCTTAGCTTTCTTGAGGAGCAAGGGCTGCTGGATTAAATTAAGATATTTGTGCTACCTTTTACCAACCACAACCGAGAAGACAAGTTGGTGCTAATAATATTGACTGGCCTTCAGGCCTGTGCTAGAATTAAGTGCTGTGGCTGTGGGTTATTTGGCTGTGCCTCCTGGGTATGATGTGAGTAATCCTAGCTTTTTTCGGTTGAACGATCTTGTCGCCTTATGCACGAAGTGCAAAAGGCTATAGGTCTTTTTTTTGTTTGCTGCGCGCGTCAATTAACTGCCACACAGAAGCTAAATTAAGGAGAGTGCTATGGCTAAAGTAGCGACAAAGCTTTTCCGAGAGCCCAAGGAGGCGATAGAAGCAGTAAGTGTGCTCAAGGGCAAGGGCTACAAGGAAGATGCAATAGTAGTCATCACCAGTGCGGAAAGGGCGAAGACTCTGGCTACCGATGTCAAACCTATTTCCGACATGGGCAAGCTGACGGAAATGGGCGTTCCCGAGGACACCGTTAACTACTATCAATACCCAGTGGAGATCGGTGGCATTTTAGTCGTTGTCCAGGGTGACGAAGGTGGAGTTGCCCAGGCTCAAGAACTGCTGAGGGGGGTCGTTGCCTGTCCCAGCGAGGATAGATCGCATGGAACCAGCCCGGGATTCCTCCAGGCCAGCCGGATGAGCGCGACCAATCCCCTGGATGCCCAGATGTCCGGGGACTTTCGAAGATACTAAGGGAGGCAGAGAAAGATGTCTAAATTCATTGCTACATCGGCTATTAGAGGTGCTCAAGGTATTGTTGCGGAAGCGGATGAACTGCTCCAGGACGCCTTGAAGAAACAGGGGCCCGATACGCCCATTGCTTTCAAGGACAAGGCGGGTGCAGGTACAACATTCTACCTCCCCGTAATCTATGGCCTTCTGGGAAATAAGGTGGAAAAGCTGGGCGACCTGGTACCCGTTATGGAGCATGCCAGGAGCCTGCTGCCGCCACTGCCCCGGGAGGACCTGTGGTTGCCCTATCTTGGTGAAACCCTGGACGCCGGGGCGGCCACCCTGTTCGCCTTTGAAACAATCGAGGGCATCCGCTTCACCAAGGGTGAACAGCCGGAGAAGCGGAAGGACGGCTTCGAATTCAACGGCCCCATCAGTGACGTACAGGCCAGGTCCTGGGGCATCCAGTTGGTGGATGGCCGTATGCCTGGCTTCGCTGCCATAGTGGGCGCTGCCAAGAGCAACGAGGTGGCGGTCAAGATCGTGCGTGAACTGCAATCGAAGGGGCAGCTCACTTTTCTCTGCGCCGATAACAACGGACGCTCTATGGTGGACCAGTTGCTGGAGGAAAACGTGGATATGGGCTATGATACCTACATCGTCCCCTTCGGCTCTGATGTCACCTCAGCCATCTACGGCCTGGGCTTTGCCACTGTTGCTGCCTTGAGCTTTGGCGGTGTCGAGCCCGGCGATTTTCGCCGCATTCTGCTTTACAATAAGTTCCGCTGCTTTGCCTTCGTCCTCGCCCTGGGTCCGGTTGACGATAGAAAGTATGCCGCCGCTGCCGGGGCTATCAATTACGGCTTCCCCGTAATTGCCGACACCGTGATCCCCAATATCCTGCCCACTGGAATCACCAGGTATGAACACGTGGTCAGCATGCCCTTCGACGATATTCCGGGCAAGGATGACCTCGAGAGAGCGGAGAGGTTGGTTCAGCGGTGCGTCGAGGTACGCGGCATCAAGATCAAGGTCACCAAGGTTCCTATTCCCGTTGCCTATGGGCCTGCCTTCGAGGGCGAGGTAGTGCGCCGGGCTGATCTCGCCATCGAGTTCGGCGGCAAGGGCGGCATGTGCTTCGAGTGGTTGAGAATGAAGGACCTGGATGATGTCGAGGACGGCAAGGTCGAGGTGGTGGGGCCTGATATGGATTCCT
>CAZLCQ010000127.1:0-3047 GCA_964557995.1 uncultured Dehalococcoidales bacterium | reverse complement strand
TATAATATGGCGGCTCAGAATGCGAATTGAGGCGTGGTCAGAAGCTAAATCTGAGGAAACCGAGGAGAAAGGCATGAAGGTACTGGTTGCCTATCAGTCCGTAACTGGCAATACGAAAAAGGTTGCAGCGGCGATCTTCGAGGCGATCAGTCATCAGAAAGAGATGAAGGAACTGAGCCAGGTTACCACTCTTGACGACTACGATCTGGTGTTCGTGGGCTTCCCGATTATGGGATTTGGGCCATCGCCGGAAGTCACGAGTTTCCTGGCAAACCAAGCTGCAGGCAGGAATGTAGCACTCTTTATAACCCACGCCTCACCGGAGGACTCAGAACCGCTCCAGGATTGGCTCCAAAAATGCAAAAGCTCTGCAGCGAACACCAACTTGAAGGGGATGTTTCACTGCCAGGGCGAAATGTCCGAGCAAATAGCCGATTTCATGCTGAAGAGCGGCGATGCTCAAATGGCTGAGTGGGCTAAAGACCGTCCGTCCACAGTAGGTCAACCAGATGCCACACGACTTCAACAGGCAAGGGACTGGGCGAAGAAGCTGACAGAAGGCTAAGAGCTGTGACAGGCCGAATACGGTCTATCCTCAGTTGCGATTTCCTGATTCTCGTTTTACGGAACTCATCCTGCCATTTGTGAATATGTCTTCAAGAACGCTACAGGTTCACGGTTCAGGATTCTTTCTAGATTGTGGTGTTCCAATAACGCAGAGCTTCTGCCGTTCAGGGTGTGTGTCTATTGTGGGACAAGGGCTTGCGCTGGCTTAGCGGCCTGATGCAAAAACAACTGACTGCATCATGATTCTGCCATTACGGATGTGAAACGTGTCCCCGGCAAACGGGAATGTCGGAGCCGCCGTCCAGAGGAGATAAACATATTCGCCTTGAATGTCTTGCTTAGTGACCTTGAAGTTAGCCAACGCTTCGGGCGAGAGCATGCTCATCATCGCCGCAAAAGCCGCTTTGATGCTTTCCGGTCCCTTGTACGTCTCGGTGGGGGAAAAGAGAACCGAATCCTCGGTGTAGTCCTTCGCGAGTTCGTCAAGGTTGCCCGACAGTAGGGCTTCTTCGTGATGCTGCATTACCGCTTCGGTCGTTGCTTCAGCCATATTGATCCTCCTTCATGAATCATCTTCACTTAGAGAGAGTTATGACACTCGGGGCATTTTTCTGTGGAGAGAGTCTCCGCATTTGCGGCACAATTCCGCTCCCTCACCATTTTCGCTTTGACGCCTCGGGCACTTCATCAGCGCTGCCCTTCCACCGTGCTAGAGTCTATGACCGCTGGACAGGAATGTCAAGCACTTTGTGTGTGAGTCATTCTGCCATCAGTAGTCACAAAACGCTGGTTTCTCATCTGATGTTGAAGCATTGTCAAGATGCCCCGCTTGTTATGAAGACTGCAAATGGGATTGTGCTCACACAATGACATAGAACTTCTGCCGTCCAGGGTGCGTGTTTGAGGTCACAAAACAGGCTGATGTGGTTTACTCAACAAAATACGCAAATGTTCATGGTCTGCTTCATGATCGACAGTCAAGAAGCTCTACCTGTCGTCAGAATCAGTGGAGACACCTTCTTCTCGAGCTGGCCCTCCTCGGGCAATAAGCAGACCACCACTCACCGCACTCACAACAAGGATAACGGAAGTAGTATAGAATACGTATTCGAGTCCGAACAGATCCATAAATGAACCTGCCACCAAGGAACCCATCAGTATCCCCACGCTCATAGCCATATTGAAGACACCCATTATGGAACCCTGACCATACCGATGTCCCTCCTCCACCGCTATTGCTCCCAAAGTTGGCCAGACCAAAGCCTCACCTATCCCCATACAAACAGACAGCCAAACCAGCTGTAGGAAGTCAGCTGCAAAGGGCATCAGGAACACACACGTACTGGCGATGAGGCAGCCCGTCAAGATTAGTGCCACTTTGTTATGGCGGTCAGCCATCCTTCCGAAGGGGGTTTGGAGCCCGGCATTCACTATCGTCCGGGCAGAGATTACGATGCCAATCTCAATACCTGTCGCCCCCATCAGTTGGTCCATCAAGATAGGCAGGAATGCCAGGGTAGGAACCATGATAATCATAGTGCCCATGCGGGGAAGCAGTATGCCAATAACCCTGCTGCTGTGTAGCATTTGCCGCAACTTGGTCAGCAGGCCAGTGGTCGACTGTATCTTGCGGTCGGAGCGCTCTGGCGGTAGTAACGCGAGTATCAGACCCAGTGAAGCAGCTGTTAACGCACTCATGGCATAAAAGGTTGAATTGATCCCCATCACATCCCGAAAAACACCGCCAAGCATCGGTCCTGCACCGATGCCGGCAAAGAGAGCAATATTAAGCATCCCCATATATTTCCCTTCTTGTCCTTCGGGGGCCAGGTCACCGATGTAAGCCATAACAATCGGTGCAATCATGGCGGAACCCACACCGTTGAAAAGACGTATCAAAATCAAGTGCTCCACTGAAGTGGCCAGTGTGTAGGTAAACCCCACCACAACGTATATTGATAGCCCTGCCACCAGGAAACGTTTTCTGCCCTTCCGATCAGATAGATTCCCCACTACTGGTTGTAGTGCTCCCTGGCTGATTGAAAAGGCGGCTATCATGAGCCCCAGAGTAACCCCTGTGGCCCCCAGATCCATCGCGTATATGGGTATTATGGGGGCGATAATGCCGACCCCAAGAAACGCTATGAAAAGGGCCAACAACAGGGTAATGAGAATTCGTTTTCCCATCTTCACAAGGGATTAGCCTGAATCAACTTTTGACAGACATTGCATTCAGGCTGCGGTTACCGTTCGCGAAGGCAGACTAACTCTGCGATACAACCGAACAACTGGCTGACATTCTCGCAGAATTTTGGCTTACGTGCAATTCTCCCCTCAGGTATTTCATCTGTTGGCAGACTCTATCGTATTGGCGTGGTCACAATAATAGGGCACACTTCGGCTCCATTTTACGACAAAATCAGGTGGGAATCAGTTACTGTGCAAATTCGGGATGAGTAGTCCATAATACGAGAGAAGGA
>CAZLCQ010000126.1:0-3067 GCA_964557995.1 uncultured Dehalococcoidales bacterium | reverse complement strand
CTTTCGCCAAGAAGATACCGATGGCGTGGAAGATTTACGGTGAGCAGCAGATAGAAAAGTTCATTCTTCGCGAGGCGTTCCGCGATATGCTTCCTGAGAAGATTGCCAATCGCGAGAAGCTCAGGTTTGCGATGGGGGTCGGCACCGATGACATCATGGACATGGTGGTGTCCAAAGTAATCGACCCCGAAGAAATAAAGAGCCGGCCCAGATCAGCTTACGGCATGCCATTCGCCACGTTCAAAGAACTCCTTTATTACGACGAGTTTTTGAAGCTGTTCCCGCCTGCGTATGAAAAGCAGACAGTGCGGTGGGACCCCTTCAAGTAGAAGAGTAGCCCATCGCCATCATGTTGATGGCATATCCAACTGTCCTGCCTGAGGAGCGCCGCGGACTAATATGAAGTGGACTATTCTGGGCTCCGGGGGTTGCATGGTAATCCCCAAGCCACTTTGTCAATGCAGGGTCTGCCAGCAAGCTAGGGAGAAGGGTGTTCCCTACGCCAGAACAGGACCCTCTGCTTTTCTTCACGATATTAACCTCCTGATTGACACACCTGCAGAAATTGCAGGGCAATTGAATCGTTCTCTTATCCGTCGTGTCGATTACCTGATCTTAACTCATCTGGACCCTGACCATGTGGAAGGATTACGGGTAGTGGAGCAGATTACTCTGGATTTTCGCACTTGGCGCGCCTATCCAGAAAAACAAACTTGTTTACTGCTCCCTGAACAGCTAGGCGAACGAATAAGGGAGATCCGGTCTCAGTATGGTCCCCTGGTCGATTTCTACGAGGAGAGCGGTTTTGTCCGGGTCATGCTTTTTCAGGACGAAGTCCAGATAAATGACGTTCATATAACGGCCATCCCAGTGGATCGGGGTTCCCAGTTGGCCTTCATTTACGTCTTTGAAAAGTCAGGGCGCAAGGTCGTCTATGCTACCTGCGATTTCAAGCCTTTCCCTGAGTATCGAACTGAGGTGCAAGAGCCCGATCTCCTTGTCATCCAGCCGGGGATATTCGAGAGTGGTCTTAAACATCACTTCAAATACCCGGTGGACCACGTCTCGAGAACTAGTCTGTATACCTTCGAACAAACGCTCGACCTAGCAGCACGCATTGAGGCAAAAAGAGTCTTGTTTGTACATCTTGAGGAGTACTGGAACCGCAGCTACGATGACTATTGTGCCCTGGAGTCAGACGACATCAGGTTTGCCTACGATGGCATGCAGATAAGCGTGTAGCGACACATTCGTCGTCACGAACACTATTCTCCTACACGGTGTGCCTTTGCCTGCCCTCAACACTCTGCAAATTCCGCTCACATCTCCCTTGGACGAGAACGACAATGCCATTCAGTCCGATGACTGGGAGTGCAAAGTGTGAATTACAGTGCAAGAGGAAAAGCTTGATATAATATGCAAAACAAGGAGGAAAAGGATGACGGACAGAAGAAGCGAAGACGAAGCAAAGCAGTATGTACTAAAGACGGCAAAGGAGCATGATGTAAAGTCTGTCTGGCTGTGGTTCACCGATACTTTGGGTTTCCTTAAGAACCTTTCCATCGGCGTAGACAAACTGGAGACCTCTTTGCAGGAAGGGATAGGTTTTGATGGCTCCTCAATTCAAGGCTTTGCTCGCATCGACGAAGGCGACATGGTGGCTATGCCTGACCCTGACACTTTTCAGTTACTCCCTTGGATGCCTGGGACGCACGCGGCAGTAGCTCGCATGTTTTGCGACATCTTGAAGCCCGGAGGCGAGCCCTTTGAAGGCGACCCCAGACTTGTATTGAGAAAGAACCTGGAGCGAGCTGCAAATCTTGGCTACACGTACTACGTTGGTCCTGAACTGGAATACTTCTATTTCAAAGACTCAGAAGGCTGTGAAAGTCTGGATGCGGGAGGATACTTTGATATGACACCGCCAGATGCGGCCCATGACTTGAAGCGGGAAACGGTGCTCTCGCTGGAGGCCATGGGCATTGGTGTTGATAAGTCCCATCACGAGGTTGCTGCTAGTCAGCACGAAATAGACATGCGCTACACTGATGCTCTGACTATGGCTGATAACGTGATGACGTATCGCATTGTGGTCAAGGAAATGGCACTGAGACACGGAGTCTATGCAACTTTTATGCCCAAGCCGGTCTTCGGCATCAATGGCAGCGGGATGCACGTTCACCAATCGCTGTTCAAGGGCGACCGCAATGCCTTTTTTGACAAGAACGGCAAATACTACCTCTCCAAAACAGCTTTGGGCTTCCTTGCTGGACTACTGAAATATGCCCCTGATTTCACCGCGGTCACCAACCAGTGGATCAATTCATACAAACGGCTCGTGCCAGGCTGGGAAGCGCCGGTCTACATCTCCTGGGCCACGCGTAACCGCTCTGACCTGATTAGAGTACCAGAATACACGCCGGGCAAGGAAGACGCCACCAGATTCGAGCTTCGTTCGCCCGATCCCGCATGTAATCCCTACCTTTGCTTCAGCGTGATGCTGGCTGCCGGACTGGCAGGAATTGAGGAGAATTTGGAGGCACCGGAACCCGTGGAAGCGAACGTTTATCACATGTCCGAGAAGGAAAGAAAAGAGCGAACAATAGGTACTCTACCGACTAGTCTCTTTGAAGCAATTCAGCTCACCGAGAAGAGCGAGTTGGTGCGGAAAGCCCTTGGCGACCATGTTTTCAATGCTTTTATCGAGAATAAGAAGATTGAATGGGACCGCTATCGGATCCACGTTACCGACTATGAGCTTGCTAAGTATTTGCCAATCCTTTAGTCTGATGCCGTGCTGGTCCCGTCGGTCAAGTTGCTCAAAATAGCGCAAGAAGGGGACTGAGTGGAGCCTACCGACGGTGACATTGCGGAGCCAGAGCGTATTCGATGGACTATTAGCGAGGCGGAAGGTCTTTCTTGAACCGAATCCAGATTTATTTTAAGTCTCTTTTCGACCTCTCTATTATTCTGGCAAACTCCTGGCCACATCTTTCCTGCTGGCTGAATAGAGAATCTCGCCATTGAGGGAGCTGTTTTATTGCCTCATTAATACTCAATTGACTTC
>CAZLCQ010000125.1:0-3090 GCA_964557995.1 uncultured Dehalococcoidales bacterium | reverse complement strand
CAATCTCAGGGATATCTCCTCAAGGCAAGTAGCTCTGTGGTCAAATTCCCTGGTTTCATAGCTGTTTACAGCGAAAGCAGGGATGAAGATGAACGAAGCGAGAGCTTTGTTTCTTTGCCCAAGTTGAGGACTGGAAATAAATTGGTTTACCTGGGAACGTTTCCCGAACAGCGTTTCACCCAGCCGCCACCCCGCTACACTGAGGCCACATTGATAAGGGCGCTGGAGCAGAAGGGAATCGGACGCCCCAGTACCTATGCCCCCATCCTGTCCACGATTCAGGAGAGGGATTATGTCAACAAAACCGATGGTAAATTCCACCCTACGGAGCTAGGGCTGATGGTTAACAAGATTCTGACAGGGCATTTCCCCGAAATCGTTGACCCTGGTTTCACGGCTCAGATGGAGGAACAACTGGACGAAATAGCCCGAGGCAAGCATGAATGGATAGCTGCTCTGAAGGAATTCTATCCCCCGTTCCAGAATATGTTGGACAAAGCCTGGACAAACCTGGAAAGGGTAAACATGACTCAGACCAGCGAGGAGACATGCCCCAAGTGCGGTCGCCCTATGGTCATAAGGGTCGGCCGTTTCGGCAAATTTCTGGCCTGTAGTGGCTATCCCGACTGTAAAACAACCATGCCCTACATAGTCAAAACCGGGATTTCCTGCCCCCAGTGTGGCGGAGAGCTTGTGCAAAGAATCAGCAAGAAAAAGAAGGTCTTCTACGGGTGCAGCAAGTTTCCCAAATGCCAATTCACTGTAAATCGCAAGCCAATAGCTCAGCCCTGCCCTGACTGTGGCAGTCTTCTGATACAATACGGGAGCGATTGGGCCAAGTGCGTGGCCTGTCAACGTAGAGCGAAATTGTCCGAGATGGATAAGCAAAAGGAGGAGGCAGTTTCATGAAGATTCTAGTTATCCACGGACCAAATTTGAATATGCTGGGCAAAAGAGAAAAGTCGATTTACGGAGCAAAGACCCTGCAGGAAATTGATGCCCTGCTGAAGAAAGAAGCCAAGGCATTAAGCGTCGACGTGGTCACCTTCCAGTCTAATCACGAAGGCGCACTGGTGGATTTCATTCAAGAGCAAGCAGAGTCCGCCCGCGGCATAATAATCAACCCGGGTGCCCTCACCCACTACGGATTTTCTCTGCTCGACGCCCTGGTCGACAGCAAACTGCCGGTAATTGAAGTCCATCTATCCAATATCTACCGCCGTGAGGAATGGCGGGCTGAGTCCATAATTGCCCCCATAGCTGAAGGCCAGATAAGTGGCCTGGGTTGGAGGGGATATGTTGCTGCCCTGCAAATGCTGGTCGGCAAGCTGAAAGCAAAGCCTTCGCGTTAGTATTTTGGGTTCCCTTTGTTTGCCTGAATAGCAGTCTGCGATAATCGGTTCAATGTAACGCCGCAGAACGCTTATACCAAAGTAGCGGGAAAGACCAGTCTTGCCGGCATTCTCACGATTGGCGTTTCTTGAAATCTTCTAAATCGAGCGTATTTATGAAGTCTTTATATGCCGACAGCCCCTTCATCTCTTGCTCATCTACTTTGCCTTCGGCAGCAGGTTTGCCTGCTTCTTCTTCAAGTATGATACCCGCCTTTTCCAACACAGATTCATCAGCATATATCGGTGCACCTACTCTTACAGCCAGGGCCAATGCATCGCTAGGTCGAGAATCAATGTCCAGTTGCTGGCCGTCAACGGTAATTGCAAGTCTGGCGTAGAAAGTGTCCTCCTTGAGCCCGTTCACCACTATATACTGAACTGAAGCCCCTAGAGTAGAAATCACAGATTGCAGCAAATCATGCGTCAAGGGCCGAGACAATTCGACGTTTTGCAGCTTCACGGCAATAGCGTCTGCTTCAGCAGGACCAATCCAAATTGGCAGATAACGATTAGTCCCCTTCTCTTTCAGAATCACCACTCTCTGGTAGTTCATCAAGCTAACGCGGATGCTGTCAATCGTCATTTCTACCATGCTATGCCTCCTTTGTAGCGTCTATTTTACGCCGACCATTCCAACTAATCAATGAGCACAAGTCAGCTATCCCAGCTCAAGAACCAGCTTTCTTTCCGGATTACTATGAACCTTCGGACATTAGGCAATCAAAGTTGGCTGCGAGCCGAACGGGGATATCCAGTCTGCATTGGTGGGCTGATCAGTGTCTATCAGCAGCGGTGGCAGGAAGCCTATCCTGTGCCAGATAAAGCCTGCCGCCATCCGTCTGGCGAACAACCTCAGTATGCATCAGCATTTGCAGCGCGTACGGTTTGAAGTCACGCATGCGCAGCATCCCCTCTAGAAAAGTCGGAGGTCTCAGCCCCAGTTCGTCAATTGTCTTAGCAGACCTGACATCAAGGGCATTGTTGCGCTCGAAAATGGCCATCACCTGATCAACAGCTCGCCTTACCCGTATGCGTGGCAGCACGAAAAACCCCAGAATCGCCAGGATAACGATTAGCAGTATGAAAAGCGCGTTGGTGTCCACAGATTATCAGCATACACCAAACCATCCGTCACAGCAACTCCACCCCGTTGCAGCCAAGCTCAAGAAATTGAGTTGGTTCTCAGATTGCCATAATTCCTGAAACATTGGATAATTGCCGCGGAGGAGTCATGGCAGAGCTTATCCTGGCCAGGCACGGAGAAACTGCCTGGAATGTAGAGAAGGTATTCCGTGGTAGAGCGGATGTAGATCTGGACCGAGTGGGCCTTAAGCAGGCAGAGCTGCTGGGTAAGTATCTAAGCAATTGGGAACTGGAGGCTATTTATTCCAGCCCCTTAAGAAGGGCGCTAGACACAGCAAATATGGTTGCCCGCTACCAGAAAGTTGCTGTACGTGTTGCCGAAGGCCTCACAGATTTTGATTACGGGGAATGGCAATCTGTGCCCGAGCAAGAAGTGAAGAAGCTGTATCCGGCCCTCCTCAACGAGTGGCACAGCAATCCGCACAAAGTAAGAACGCCGGGTGGAGAGAGCCTGGAAGACGTAAGAAGGAGAGTTGTCGAGGTACTCGATGGCATCCTCTCCAGAGACCACGGCACCGTGTTGTTGGTATCGCATAGAGTTGTGATCAAAGTC
>CAZLCQ010000124.1:0-3096 GCA_964557995.1 uncultured Dehalococcoidales bacterium | reverse complement strand
CCGCGGAGAGGTGCTGGAGTGGTCTAACAGGCACGCCTGGAGAGCGTGTGTCGGGGTTTCCTCGACCGTGGGTTCGAATCCCACCCTCTCCGCCAGCTTCGCGCAGCGACAGCCCATTTCGTATTGTCTCTGACAATCTCTCGATATCATTCATGAATCGCTCCGCCATTAGCGGCATCGTACTAAACACAAAGTGTTGCAAAAGGCCATGATTTTGTATAGGCTTACAAATAGTGCCGCTTCGGCGAAGCAAAGGCAATGAAGAAGACTGACGAAGCCAACAAACCTGCCGATCCATCCAGTGCTGATTTGAATCCATCCGATCAAGGAGACAAAGCCGCAAAACACTATCATGACGTTGTGGCTTTGAGTCGAGTCTCGGCGGCGATCAGTGGTCTGCACGAGCTGGACGCAATTCTCAGGATTGGCCTGGACAATGTGCTCAACATTATGAACGGGACCGTGGGAGGAATAATGCTCCTGGATGAACCGGGGCAGACGCTGTCCTACCGTGTTTATCACGGTCTGTCTGATAAGTATGCGGAGGAGATGCGTCTTAAGCTTGGCGAAGGAATCGCAGGTAGGGTGGCTCAAAGCGGCAGGGCAGTGCTGCTGGAGGATATTTCTTCGGAACCAGATGCAGCGCGGATGGACCTGATAAGCTCGGAGGGCTTAAGGGCATTCCTCAGCGTCCCTCTCCGGGCCAAAGATAATGTTCTGGGGGTGATGAATGTTGCCAGCTATGTGCCACATCGATTCAGCAAGGAAGACGTGTACCTCTTGCACTCGATTGGAGACCAACTTGGCATAGCCATCGAGCAGGCAATACTGACCGAGCGACTAAGAAAAGCAAGGGAAAGACTACGCAAACTTGCTCGACAGAATCTGGTCGCAGAGGAAGAAGAACGGAGACGGATTGCCCGTGAGCTACACGATGAGACCAGTCAGTCGCTCTCCGGGATAGCGCTTCAGCTAGAAGCGTTGATAGAAATGTCCGCGAAGTCTGGTAGTCAAGATACTCAATTCATTGCAGGACTGAAGAAAGTTCAGTCGCTGACAGTGCAGGTACATAAGGAAGTGAGCAGGGTAATTGCCAACCTTCACCCTACCGTACTGCAGACGCTGGGGTTGGTCGCTGCTGTTCGCCAGCATGTCAAGAATAGCCTTCAGCCCTTAGGCGTCAGCGCAACAGTGGAAGTCAAAGGGACTGAGATGCGGTTTGCTGCTGAAGTGGAAACTGCTGTTTTCCGTGTCGTTCAGGGGACGGTCGGCAACATCATCAAGCATTCCAAAGCGAAGAATGCTTCCATAGTGCTGGCATATCAGCCGGGCGAATTTTCGCTCAGCATTACAGATGACGGACAAGGATTTGATGTCTCCAGACTTACCGATGTAGAGGAAAGCGGACGAGGCCGCGGATTATTCAGTATGAGAGAAAGGATCGGCTTCCTGGGCGGAACCAGTGGCGTCGAGTCCAGGGTCGGAGCAGGAACTACAGTCTGGGCCAAGATTCCAATAAGTCAAGACATTAGACATGGCGAAAATAAGAGTACTGGTGACTGATGACCACGCCATCGTGCGTGATGGTATTTGTGCCCTGCTCGCTCTTACCGGCGATATAGAAGCAGTGGGTGTGGCCACCAATGGCAGAGAGGCGTTGGAAATGGTTGCCAAGCTTTCGCCTGAGATAGTGCTTACAGACATAGTGATGCCTATCATGGGGGGACTGGAAGCGACTCGCCGAATACGTAAGAAGTATCCAGGGGTGAAGGTGATAGTCCTGACTCAATACGAAGACAGGGAATTTGTACTGCCCGTCATTGAAGCTGGAGCCAGTGGTTTCATCAGCAAGATAGCGGCATCCTCAGAGCTCACTTCGGCCATTCGATCCGTATACCGCGGGGATTCCTACCTATCTCCATCCATAGCCAGACTATTAGTCGATGATTATCGAGAGCTAGCCAGAGTTGGGAAAAACAAGGATACCTTCGAACAACTAACCGCCCGAGAGAGAGAAATACTGAAATTACTGGTAGAAGGGCACTCCACTCATGAGATAGCCAGGATGCTGGTTGTTAGTCCTAAGACTGTAGAAAGACACAAGACTAACCTGATGGCCAAGCTGGATATCCACAACCGCCTTGACCTGTTCAAATATGCCCTGCGAAAGGGCATTGTCACCGTCTGAGATATTGCCTCGCAGCCTTGACCACACCACTCATTTGCCACCCCCCACTGACAACGATGGGCAGCATTACCCACATAAATGGGTAACCAGCCGCAGAAAATTGCGGTCATATTCCCTTACCTTTTGGGGTAAACACCTCTGTTCAGGTGGCAGATAGGTAATTATACTCTGTATTGAGAAGGCTGGATGACTTCTGAAAAACCGTATTTGACCAGGGGGTGAAAGATGGAAATGAATGCCAAAATTCTGCTGGTGGACGATGAGTCGGAGTTCATTGCAGACATGCAAGCTAAATTACTGGCAAAAGGCTGGCAGGTACTGACAGCCGGCAACAGGTCAGAGGCAGAGAAGGTAGCACGCCACGAAAAACCCGACTTGATTATTCTGGGCACAATAATGCCGCGCGGAGATGCCTTTCTGCTGCACCAATGGTTTAAGCAGAGCCCCGATTTCAGAGAAGTACCTCTCATCGTGGTTGATGCCTCACCGGAGAAGCGTATGGTTAAGGGGTGGCGTATGGATGAGGGTCTGAAGCTAGAAGCGGAGCAGTACTTGATCAGACCAGTCGAGTCAGCTTCGGTAGCGGCCTGGGTCGAGAAATTCCTAGACAAGACACTGAGAAGAATCAAGGTGCTGGTGGTAGACGATCATGCCGTGGTCAGGGAGGGAATTTGCGCTCTATTGGGTCTGCAGAAAGACATGGAAGTAATAGGCGAGGCTGTTGACGGGCGAGACGCCATTGACAAAGTGCAGCGACTCATGCCCAATGTAGCGGTGATGGATATAATCATGCCGGTGATGAGTGGACTCGAAGCAACGAAACAGATAACTGAGAAGTACCCTGACACAAAGGTTTTGATTCTAACCCAATATGACGAAGAGGAGAACATGTTTGTTGCTAAGCAGGT
>CAZLCQ010000123.1:0-3106 GCA_964557995.1 uncultured Dehalococcoidales bacterium | reverse complement strand
ATCGGCTGCCTTTTCGACCTGCGACAGACTTCCACGAATCCTGCCCTTTGAAAGACGGGCACAACGCCGGTGTACAATGCGGAACTGGCGCTGTGGTTTCTCGGCTCCACAGGGTAGGCCTCAACGATTCGTGCACCGTGTCCGGCTGCCCAGTTGATAGCTGCTGTTAACAGTTCTGGCATCAAACCCCTGCCCCTGAAATGCCTGGCGATGTAGAAACACGGAATCGACCAAACCGGTTCAGAATCCACTCTAGCCAGTGTTCTTGAACGGTCAAGGGTCGGATACGATTCCCTGGGCTCGACGGCACACCAGCCCACCGGTTCGCCATTCGAATAAGCCAGAAGGCCGGGAACGACACTGGACTCGACTATCGTTCTAAACGTTATCCTGTTGGGTTCACCGTGCTGCCTGCTGAACTCGGCTCGCGTTTGCCTCCACCACATGCACCAGCACCCGCCGGTGGCACCGTGTTTACCAAACAACCTTTCCAGTTCGTCCCATCTTTCGGGAGTCAAAGGATGAAACTCCAGGAACTTCAACAGTGACTTGTCCATGTCCGCACTCCTTCCTGCTGGTTCAAGATGGATATTAGCACGCGGCGCGATTAGGAGTAAATCTGAACCGCAGTGGATTCAATCGATTGCACGAAATGACGGTTTGTACAGCTCAAAGTCGGCCAATTCCAGGGACGTCGTGCCAATCAGGCATAATACAAATCAGGTGTTATGCCTCAGATTACCATTGCATTTTATGGTTGCAGAATCTGGGGTCTCGTGACCCGTCAACTAGATGGCATGTTCCGCACACCGCACATGAACAGTTGACAATCCCTTCGTGAAGGGGTAGTATTAGAAGCAAATAGTAGAGAGGAGGTGTATAAGAATGGATTGGAGTGGAATGATAGAGCCTTTTCGAGATTTCTTTGGCACGCTGATAGGTTTTCTCCCAACCCTCATCGTCATACTGGTCCTTTTGCTGATAGCCTGGATTCTGGCCAAAGTCCTCAGGACAGGTGCTCGCAAGCTTGTGCGGGCTACCGGTATCGACAAGAGGCTGGGTAAGGGTGGAGATCCCGCAGACGCGAGCCAGTTTCCAGTGGCCCAAGGTACGGGCGCAGCAGTTTTCTGGATTGTATGGGTGTTGTTCATACTGGCCATATTGCAGGTTCTGGGCGTACAAGGTCTCTTTGATTCAATTGTAGTGGCGTTTCAGAAGATCTTCGCCGCCGTTCCCAACATTATTGCTGCTGTGCTGGTGCTGGGGATCTTCTACCTTGTGGGCAGACTCTTGGCCAGGCTGGTCACCACGGCCTTGACCAGCATTCACTTTGACGAGTTGCCGGTCAAACTAGGTCTGGCAAAGGAGGCACCCAAAGGAGCTGGCGCTGCTTCCAGCGTCGTTGGCTACATCGTTATGGTATTCATAATGCTCTTTGCCGTAATCATGGCAGCAGACCTGCTTGGTTTTGCCGCTGTGAATCAGATGATCGCCGTCTTGACGGAATTCCTAGGTCTGGTTCTTCTGGGTGCTGCTATTATCGGCGTTGGGATTCTTGTGGCCAATTTCGTGGCGAATATTCTACGGTCAGCTGGCAGAGCAGGAGCTATGATTTCATTTGCCAGAATCGGCATCATTCTATTGAGTGTGCTGCTGGGAATACGGGCAATGGGTTTTGCCAATGATATTGTTTTGCTGGGGTTCGGGCTGGCCATGGGCGCGGCCGCAATAGCAGCCGCTATTGCCTTTGGATTGGGCGGTCGTGAGGTTGCTGGTCAGCTTCTGGCTCGCTGGACCGGAACCGGTTCGACCACCGGCAAGAGCGATGACAAGACCAAGAAGTAGGCCCGAGATGATAAGTTGAGAAAGCTCCTGACCTGGAAGAGCGAGACGCTGCAGGGATAAAAGGGGGCCGGATAGCCGCCTCTACACTCCGGCTCCTTCCCTGATTTGGTTGCTCGAAACCGACCGTAGTTGTACAATTCCAGGCGCGCCACACCAGATAGGTTTGTTTCAGACTACAGGTCGTTCCGCATTCTGTTACCTCGCTACATACAGCAAGAATGTTGTATCGTGGCCATGCCACATCAAACACGTACACTGAGCGTCAGAAGGCCTATGTCATTGTGTCCTTACAATCCCGTTTGCACTCTTCGTAACAAGGCGGCCAATCCGATGGCTTTCTGGCGTCGGCGAACAAACCGGCACACCATGAATAGATGCGTTGACAGGCCTGGGTGGTTGCTATACGATGTATTCATATAAAACAAGGAGGATATGATGAGCAGGAATAAACTGACAGGAATCATCGTAGCTTGTGTCATTGTTATTGTTGTGGCGATAGTCTTATTCATTTTTGAACCGTGGGAGGGTCCAGCGGCCGCCCAGACTTACACACTTGCCACAGCCGTCAACCCCGCGGGAACGGGTTCAGTCACTCCTTCCGGTGGTCAATATGAATCGGGCGTGCAGGTGACAATTACGGCCAGCCCGGCCAGTGGTTACACCTTTGACTACTGGAGCGGTAGTGCGTCAGACACCTCGCCGACTATCAATATCACGATGAACCAGGACTACTCCGTAACGGCCAACTTTGTGGCCGCTCCGGTTGACCGTCATGACCTGACCATCTCCAGCACAGAGGGGGGGTCGGTTACCGGCCCCGGGGAAGGATCCTTCACCTATGATGCGGGAGCGGTGGTTCACCTGATGGCCGATGCTGAGGAAGGCTACCAATTTGTCAACTGGACCGGCGATGTGGGCACCGTTGATTATGTTTATGATGCCGCGACCACCATTATCATGGATGCCAACCACTCAATCACAGCTAACTTTGAAGCCATCCCGGCTATCCACTACACCCTGACCATCTCAAGCACCGGGGGAGGGTCCGTTACCGCCCCCGGGGAAGGGACTTTCCCCTACGACGAGGGAACGGTGGTCAACTTGGTAGCTCAGGCCGAACAGGGATACCAGTTTGTGAGGTGGAGCGGAGACGTGGGCGCGATTGCAGCTACTGACAATGCCGTAACCAGCATCACCGTGAATGGTGACTACACTATCACCGCCGAATTCGCTCCATACATGATTGCGGCCGGCGAATACC
>CAZLCQ010000122.1:0-3109 GCA_964557995.1 uncultured Dehalococcoidales bacterium | reverse complement strand
TGAGTATTTCACACGTCATCAATTACGATATGCCGGCAAGTACGGATGACTATATCCACCGAATCGGCCGTACCGGAAGGGTTAACAAAAACGGAGATGCGATTACCTTCGTGACCAGTGCCGATGCTGACAAGATAATCGCCCTTGAGCGGCTTCTCCACGCGCCGCTGGAGCGTCTGACACTTCAAGGCTTTGATTACGCCAGGCCTGCGCCGGACAGACAATCACCCACCTGGCGACAGCCACGACGGCATGGCACAGAAAGCAAGCGATGGGTAAGACGTAGCCAGTGATACCCGTCTACCGTCCCATCTTTCCGGGCAGGACGCTACACATTTCATCGTTTTGTTCACCTTGCCATTGTCGGCACTCGAGGCCGACGTAGACCTGGAACAGAGTGGGACTTGACAACTTCAATAGTTGGTGTATGATGTGTTTAGTAGTGCAAGTTTAGGTTATTACAAGCTTCTTAGGATTCTATCAGATTCATATCGAGCGTTGGATGACCCAAACCCCAGCTAGAATTTTTGAGAAAGGAGGTCATCCAATGAGTTTTCAAGAAAAAACGCTCCAGTGTGCCGATTGCGGGACCGACTTCAGCTTCACTGCTGAGGAACAAGAGTTCTTTCAATCCAAGGGCTATACCAATGAGCCCAAGCGCTGTCCTTCATGCCGAGAGGCAAAGAAGACACAGCGGAACGGAAGTCGTGGTAACAGCTACGGGCTGCCACGCCAGATGTTTCCTGCCACATGCGCCCAGTGCGGCAAAGACACCCAAGTGCCTTTTGAGCCTACCACCGGCAGGCCGGTCTATTGTAGCGATTGCTACAGTAAAGTCAGACCGAGTAGATAATACCCGTTTGACCATGGCCATACACGGGCCGGGTATCCCCGGCCCGTGTATGTTCATAGAATGTGGTGACTTCGCAATTCCGTTTACCTTCGCCGCTTCCAAACAGAGGTGCCACACTAATACAAGCCTGACCAATGACGAAAAAACTCCGACTTGCTCATAGGAGACTGAAGACAACAGAGTCGCAGTGACAGATATGGACCATAAACAGGACCTGATAGAGGCAAGATTTCGCTAACAGATATGAATTATCGCAGTGACATAAGAAATATAGCTCTTATTGCCCACGTTGACCATGGTAAGACTACTCTGGTGGATGCCATGCTTAAACAAAGCAAGGTCTTCCGGGACAGCCAAAAAGTGGGCGAGTTAATAATGGACCGGAACGCTTTAGAGCGTGAAAGAGGCATTACCATTATGGCCAAGAATACCGCCGTGATGTACCGGGGGGTCAAGATCAATATCATCGATACACCCGGACATGCCGATTTCAGCGGTGAAGTAGAGCGCGTCATTAATATGGCCGATGGCTGCCTGCTTCTGGTGGATTCTATAGAAGGTCCCATGCCCCAGACCAAGTTTGTGCTTCGCCAGGCTCTGGGAAAGGGCCTAACACCCATTGTCGTCATCAATAAAATAGACAGAGAGAATTCGCGAATAGCAGAGGTGCTCAGGCTCACCGAGGACCTGTTCTTGAAACTAGCTACCAGCGTTGACCAGCTTGCCTTCCAGGTAGTCTATGCCAGCGCCACGGAAGGTACAGCGGTAAGAGAACCGGGTACTGCAGGCAAGGACATCGCTCCTCTCCTTGACTGCATCTTAGAAGAAGTACCACCACCGCGGATTGAAACTGGCCCATTTCAAATGCTGGTTTCTAACCTGGACTACGACAGCCACAAAGGCAAAATAGCTATTGGTAGAATCTGGAGAGGCAAGGTCGCTGCCCACGACCCTGTGGTCTGTCTGAGTGCTGATGGGAGTCTGGGTCATTATGAGATTGGTGAAGTGCTCACATATCTTGGTCTCAAACGTCTGGAGGTACCAGAGGCCGAGGCGGGCGACATAGTAGCTGTGACCGGCCTCGAAAAAGTCAGCATTGGAGATACCATTGCCAGCCCGGAGCGGCCTGAAGCTCTACCACGCATAGAAGTCGGCGAACCAACGGTGGAGATGACGCTGGGAGTAAACACCTCACCGTTCGCTGGCCGCGAGGGGCGCTTCAGCACCACGCGCCAGTTACGGGCGCGACTCTACAAGGAACTGGAGACTAATCTCAGCCTCAGGGTGCAAGACACAGCCAGCCCGGACACCTTCCTGGTGAAAGGGAGAGGAGAACTGCATCTGGCTATTTTGATTGAGACCATGCGCCGGGAGGGCTACGAGTTTGAAGTCTCCAGGCCGGAAGCTATTACCAAACTAGTCGACGGCAACCTTCTGGAACCCGTGGAGGCTCTTGCCCTTGAGACCAAAGATGAATACATTGGAATTCTGACCGAGATGCTGAGCAAGAGGCAAGCCCAGCTTACTGATATGCGCAAGGATAGCCATGATAACGTACACCTGGAATTCCACATACCTACAAAAGGACTCATCGGTTTCCGCAGCGCTTTTCTTACTGCCACCCGTGGGGAAGGTATCATGAATACCATTTTTCTTGGTTATGAAGCCTGGCATGAAGATATAACTTCGACTCGTAGCGGAGCGCTAGTAGCTTCCGAGCAAGGCACAGCTGTCACCTATGGCCTGAATAATGCCCAGGGGCGGGGACTCACCTTCATTGAACCCGGCACGGCGGTCTACGAAGGTATGATAGTGGGGACGAATCCACGGCCCCGTGACATAGCCATCAATGTGTGCAAGGAAAAGAAGAAAACCAATATGCGCTCCTCTACGGCCGACATTGCCGTAAAGCTGACTCCTTCCGTGCAGCTGAGCCTGGAGCAAGCTATTGATTTCATCAACAGGGATGAACTGCTTGAGGTGACTCCTGCGACTATCAGGCTGAGGAAGAAATTGCTCACCCAGGCACAACGGTTAAGGGACGTTGCCTCCGGCCGGCGAGCATAAGACAATAGACCATGTCTTATTGTTAAGATGCCTTAAGCTTCGAATTAATACCCTAATCCACGCGCCACGCAAAGCGTCATATTGTTACCTGATATTCCCGATCAGTTGAAAAAACGGTTGGCCTAGCCAGCTTTGTGGTATCCCTGAAATTGTGAGCAGCCGCTGGCTCCCTCTGCGACCCGATAATCA
>CAZLCQ010000121.1:0-3127 GCA_964557995.1 uncultured Dehalococcoidales bacterium | reverse complement strand
GCCTTTTCCTCCGCCGCTTTTATAATATCCTGGGCTTGTTGCTCAGCCAATACGACTGCTTCTTGCGTGCTCTCTTCCAGTCGTTGCTGAGCTTCAGCAACAATCCTATCAGCTTCTGCTCTGGCTTTCTCTTCTGCCTCGGTGATGATGTCCCCTGCGTAGGCCTTGGCTTTCTCTTCCGCCCCGTTGATCATATCTTGAGCCAGTTCTTCGGATGCCGAGATTCTATCCAGTGCATTCTCTTCCGATGCGGTGACGATTCTTGCTGCTTCTATTCTGGCTTCCTCCTCAGCCTGGCTGATTATCGCCTTAGCCTTCTCATCTGCTTCTATCTTGACCCTCTCCGCCAGTTTGGCAGCCTCGATGACGGCCTTTTGCGCAAGTTTCTTGAGCGAATCCACATGTTCCAGTTTGCTCAACAGTTCGTTATTCTGTTCAACGAGTCTGCTGACGAAAGCGGACACATCAGCTTCGTCCAGACCATTCTTGACTATTCTGAACTGTTGCCCCCAGATCCTCTTTACCTTACTACCTAGTGTAACCATAACCGTTATATCCTTTTGTGCCTGATTGGGCTCTCGCGGAAGTTTGGTCGAGATGAGGCCAATCAGCGGTACATTTCACTGTTTCTGCCGGTCTATCGTGGATTGTCTACCTGTTGTATGCCCCCATCTTCCAAGGCTGAAAGCATTTCCTGATAGATTTTCCCGAACTTCGCCTTTATCTCACTTTCTGCCAGATTCCTGCTTTTGGCTAGCATCTGCTCAGCTGTCAAACTGGCAGCCTGTCCTTCTCTCACTGCCTCCTCTTGCATTTCTTTTGCTTTGTCCTCAGCTCTGCTGAGAATGCTCCGTGCACCCTCCGCAGCCCTTGCCCTAATATGTTCCAATTCGGCCTCGGCCATTTCGACGATATCTTGAGCCAGTTGTTCTGCTGTTGATACCTTTTCCTTGGTGGTCTCTTCTGTCTCAGCGATAATCTTCTCTGCCTGAGCCTTAGCTTTCTCCTCTGCCTCAGCGACAATCCTCTCTGCCTGAGCCTTAGCTTTCTCCTCTGCTCCTTTGATAATGGCTTGAGCCAGTTCTTCGGACGCCGAGATTCTGTCTAGAGCGCTCTTTTCAGCTTCGGCTATGATCTGTGCGGCTTCCGCTTTAGTTTTTTCCTCCACCTGGTTGATAATTACCCTGGTATTCTCGTCTGCTTCTTCCTTCGCTTCTGTCTTGATCCTCCCCGCCTCTTTATCAGCTTCGATTACAGTACTTTCACCAAGTCTGATTAGGGCATCAAAGTGTTCCAGTTTCTCAGCGTATTCGCTGTTCTGGTCGATCAGGCTCCCAACAAAGGAGAGCACTTCTCTTTCATCCAGCCCACTCTTGACTATTTTGAATTTCTGCCCCCAAATCTCTGTCACTTTGCCATTGTCGCTTTCCATCGTGTACATATCCCTTCACAGCTTGACTTGGTTTGCGACAGCAATGGCGGACATGAAAAACAACCTGCCGCCAGTTGCACTGATGTCAGGTAGTACTACGGTAGACGAAGAGCAGCCACTTGTCAAAGAGAAGTACCTTACTAATATTCACTTTTCCTACCGTTTTTCCAAGTAAGCGTCAGCGTTAGTGTAGCTATAGGCAATATCTATCAATTTATGGTATCTTCTGCATTTTCCAGGGTTTTACCCGACTTAGGCCTTGATAAATCACCCGTGAAATGATGTATTGCTCTGGGGTATTGGTTCCTGTTGTGGGTGCGGGCAGGATTGATACGTTTTGGTCAAGGGTTCTATTAGACGATCGGGGCAGTGCACCCCATTTGGGGCACATTGCGGCAGGCTATTGGAGATGCCGTATGTGTGAACGCTGGCGCGCCTACCCTGCCGCTCTCCGGCTCACTGTGCGAAGTACTGCATTGTGGCGTCGGGGACTACAGCCACCCTTGCGCTATCGCCATGAGTTTCTGAAAGCAGTTCCAGCACCTCGGGCCAAGTCTTTGCCCAGACAATGGACTCAGGGGATGCCAGCCAGCCGCCTCCCGCTATGTCGATGTAGGGGGTGAACACGATGAGCCTGGTTACATTTGGGGGCAGAGAGGTTCGGGGCAGCCACAGCCTGCCGCCCATCTTCGTGCCGAAGCCCCCGGCGACATAGTGGGTCACCTGGCCCTCGGGCGCATTGGCGAGGAGCACCAGGTCCCCGCGCCCACCTTTGAGTAATCGCGAACTCAGAGGAAGGGCGAGGAATGCCTCGCTGGCCTTGGTATAGGTATTCATGACAGCGATGTCCTGGCCTTCGACAGGCTGTGTGGCGTAGACCTCTCTGGCTAGCTTGATCCCTTCAGCGTGAGCGCTGATGGGATCGCCGACGAAGAGGGCTGTTGTCTCGCCCCGGCCATTTATGACGGCGTCTATCTTAATGTCCAGCCCGGCCATCCTTGTCGCCTCTTCGGCATCGAGACGCAACTCGTTTGCTTCGAACTTGCCTATCCACGTTCCAATGTCCTCCCCGCGTACCATGGCGTTCGCTGTTAGGGTGCCGTGATTGTGCGTGATGCTGTCTACGTGTGCCACACCTGGCAGGATGATCTTCCCTCCTCCGCTGAACCCGGTGAGGGGGTGGGGAACTATGCTGCCGATACCGATCTTGAGGTCGCAGCCCATGAATTCGCTGTTGATGGCCAGAGGCGTTCCTCTGCTGGTATTGCCCAGGAAGGTGCAGTTTTCGTATGGATTGTGATTGTAGACTGGAAATCTGCTGAGTACAGCCTCGCCCAGCTTCTTGACGAAGTCGATTCGGGTGAGCGCACCGTGAGCTCCCAGGGCGGAGATGAATCGTATGCTGCTGTCTTTAATCCCAGCAGCCTCCAGTTCCTGCAGAACGTAGGGGACGATCTCGGCAATTCTAGTGCCCCTTGCCATGTCGTCGAACAGGATTCCTACCTCGCTTTTACCCTGGCCGAGCTCCCGTATCGGCTTAGTAGCTATGGGGTTGGCGAATGCCTTGTGGAATCCTTCCTCGCTAAGCGGTGGCCTATTATGGCCATTCATGTAACAAACGGTCACCTCCCAGGACGAAGGGAATTCCAGTTCAAACTCATTGTTTTCATACCAGGCAAGCTGCGGCAGACGAAC
>CAZLCQ010000120.1:0-3140 GCA_964557995.1 uncultured Dehalococcoidales bacterium | reverse complement strand
GGTGTCACGGGAGCCTATCGCTCCACCTGCCTTTTTCATCAATTCCCATTCATTCAGTTGCCACGTACAGGTTCAACTCTATAGGTAATCTTGGCCCAACATTGACAAGTGGTATTATGCCGATTACGATGTGCGCACTAAAAGATCGGCACACTATCTGCCTTTCCGCAATCAATATTAACGGGCAAAATGCCAGATCGAGAAGCATGAGTCGAACAGGCTTTGCTTCCTTAATGCCATGCGATACGACAGTGCTTTCCTACTACTCACGTGATGATGAACTTTACCATGCAGCTGCATGGATATCTGGATCTAGTAAAAGAGCTTTAGAAGGGAGCAAGCAATGGTAGGAATCACATCATATGGTGCCTACATACCGTTATATCGGCTGAGCCGCTCTGAACTTCATAGAGCCTGGGGCGGTATAGGCATGTTAGGAATGGCCGTACCAGGCGAGAAAGCGATAGCAAGTTACGACGAAGACAGCGTAACCATGGCGGTGGAGGCAGTCATCGACTGTATGCGCGGCATCGATCCCAAAACAGTTGATGGCCTATTCGTCGCCAGTACAACCTATCCCTATAGTGAGAAACAAAGCTCGGCCCTGATATCTGCGGTGGTCGACTTGGACCGTGAGATCAAGGTAGCGGATTTCAGTGGGTCTCTAAGGTCGGGAACCATCGCCATGGCCTCAGCTATAGACGCCATCAAAGCTGGCTCAGCCAAGCGTGTCATGGTGGCTGTCGCCGATACGCGCCTGGGGGCTCCTTCCGGGCTAATGGAGCAGGGCTACGGCGATGGCAGCGCCGCCCTTCTCCTGGGAGATGATGACGTCATCGCCTACGTGGAGGCCAGCTACTCCATTTGCGACGAATTCTCAGGAGTATGGCGAGCCAGCACCGATACCTTTGTTCGCTCCTGGGAAGATCGGATGGTACTCGATACAGGCTACTCCGCTATTCTCTCTGAGGTTATCTCCGGGGTGATGAACAAGTGCAACCTGAAACCTAACGATATCGCGAAGGCAGTCTATTATTCCCCGCTTGATGTGCGGGCGCATACCAGATTGGCCAGAGGGCTGGGATTCGATCCGGCGCAGGTTCAGGACTCCATGTTTATGACAGTGGGAAATACCGGCACCGCGCTGGCGATGATGATGCTAGTAGCTGCTCTTGAAGAAGCGAAGGCTGGCGATAGAATCCTCTTTGCCAACTATGGAAATGGGGCCGATGCCTTCGTTCTCCAAGTGACCGAGGCTATAGAAAAGGTTAGAGACCGGCGAGGCATCAAGGCTCATCTAGAATCGAAGAGAATAATCACGAATTATGAAAAATACCTTCGATGGCGCGGTCTTATACCGATGGAGGCAGCGCAGCGCCCGGAACTTACACCAACCTCAATATCGGCACTGCGGAGGGATCGCAAAGAAATCCTGGGCCTTTATGGGGTGAGATGCAAAAAGTGTGGCACGCCTCAATATCGGCCTCCTGCCAGTGCTGGTGGCCGGACACCGAGCAGGATCTGCGTGATTTGCCAGGCGAAGGATGAGTTTGAAGACTTGAGGTTTGCTGATAAGAAGGCGAGAATCTTCAACTTCACGCATGATAATATCGCAACCACGCCCGATCCACCTGCTACTAATCTCATCATTGACTTCGAGGGCGGAGGAAGGGGTATGTTCGATATGACCGATCGCGACCCAGATACGGTCGAAGTGGGAATGCTGGTGGAGATGACCTTTAGGAAGCTTTTCTTCGATAGAGGTATCCATAATTATTACTGGAAAGCTAGGCCGATTAGAGTTTAGGAGTAAGAAAATGGCGGAAAGTATTAAGGATAAGGTGGCCATAATAGGCGTCGGCTGCACTAAGTTCGGTGAACTATGGGATAAAAGCATTTCAGACTTAATGGTAGATGCAGCCTATGAAGCCTTCGAAGATGCAGGAGTTGAGCAGAAGGATATCGATGCAGCCTGGATCGGGCACTGGACTGAGACCTCGGGATGCACTGGTATGTCCCTTGCTGGAACCCTGGGGCTTCAGTACAAGCCTGTAAGTAGGCTGGAGAATGCCTGTGCCACCGGGGCTGATTGCCTTAGAAACGCAGCCTATGCGGTAGCATGCGGTGTATGTGACGTAGCCTTGGCCGTAGGAGCTGAGAAATTAAAGGATATGGGCATATCTGGCCTCCCTAATCAGGTTCCCTTAGGGACCCCAAATCTAATAACTGCCATCTCGGCACCGGGCTTATTTGCTATGATGGCCACAAGTTATTTTCACCGCTATGGACTCACTCCCCAGGAAGGGAAAAGGATGATGTCACATATACCGGTTAAAAGCCACCATAACGGAGCCATGAATCCCAAGGCCCACTTCCAGAGAGAGGTAACTCTGGAGCAGGTACTGAATTCTCCGATGATCGCCTGGCCACTGGGGATCTTCGACTGTTGTGGAACAAGTGATGGTGCAGCCGCCGCTATTGTTGTGCGGGCTGCTGAAGCCAAGAGATTCAGGCCTGATCCCGTATATATTAAGGCGCTCCAGATTTGCACTAACCCAGCAGATGGTTCTAGAAGGAACGATTTCGACTTCGCACACATTGAAGCAACATACCGGGCCGGGCTAGCTGCCTATGCCGAGGCAGGTATAAAGGAGCCCCGGAAGGAGATCAGTATGGCTGAGGTCCATGACTGCTTCTCCATAAACGAGGCCATCGCCATGGAAGACCTCCAGTTCAGCTCCAGGGGGAGGGTGAGAGAGGATCTTGAGTCAGGCTTCTTCAATCTCGATGGGACACTGCCGGTGCAGCCCAGCGGCGGTTTGAAATGTTTCGGCCATCCTGTAGCTGCCAGCGGTCTCCGAATGATATACGAGATATGCAAACAACTACAGGGAAAGGCAGGCCCACGTCAAGTTAAGAATCCGAAGCTAGGATTAACACAGAACATGGGCGGGCACCCGGCAGACAATGTTGTGTCTTGTGTCATCGTAGGGCTATGACAAGGTAATCCCAAAGGAGCAGGAATGGATTTCAGATTCAGCCCGGAACAAGAGTCGTTAAGGAGAGAATTCGACGATTTCTACAGGGAGGAGATGAAAAGCGCCCCCCGTGAATGGGAGACTTCGTTAGAAGCTATCTAC
>CAZLCQ010000119.1:0-3174 GCA_964557995.1 uncultured Dehalococcoidales bacterium | reverse complement strand
GAGGACAAAGTCAAGGAGCTTATTGAAGGGGCACCATCCGAGATTAGACTCTGTGGACAAGATGAAGCACATGATATTGTCCTGGGTGGGCGTCGAGTATATGCTGGAACAGGCGGCACGGCACTTTATGTCTATGACCCTGCTGTCAAACAAAGAAGACAGGCCAGTCTGGAAGACCTGCGATGCATCGCCAGATTGGTTGACAAGTTGGATAACGTCCACTTCTTTCTGCTACCCACGTATCCCAATGAACTCCCCTTAGAAGAGGTGGATGTGAACCGGTTCTTCGCCGGACTGGATAATACCACCAAGCACGTTATGGGAGGTGTTTATACACTTGATGGTGCTGAACAGGTGATACGGATGGCGCAAACTATTGCGGGCTCTGCCCAAAATCTTCGCCAGCGCCCCCTGATATCCATGATAGCATGCATCATCAGCCCGCTAAGGATAGACAAGACATATGGCGACATGCTCGTGACCATGGCCAGAAACGGCATACCTGTAGCTTGTCCGGCTGAACCGTTGTGTGGTGCCACTTCACCGGTTACGCTGGCTGGAACCCTGGTAGTCCAGACCGTCGATACACTGTTGGGTGTAATGCTCACGCAGATCGCAAACCCGGGGACACCGGTTCTCTTCGGTTCGGTTGCCACAAATACTGACCTGAGAAACCTAAACTACCTGGCAGGTTCGATTGAGATGGGCTTGCTCAACGCAGCCGGCGCACAGATGGCACAGTTCTATCAACTTCCTTTCTATGCTACAGGTGGCATGACCGATTCCAAAACACTCGACGCTCAGAGTGGCTATGAGTCTGCTTTGACCAACCTGCTGTGTGCCCTTTCAGGCGCTAACTTCATCCATGATGCGGCTGGCCTTATGGAATTCGCAATGACGGTGGCCTATGAAAAGTATGTTATGGACAACGAGATACTGGGAATGGTGATGAGAGCCGTACAGGGAATCAAAGTAAATGACGATACTCTGGCCTTTGACCTCATAAAGCAAGCGGGACCGGGAGGTAATTTCGTGGCCGCCAGGCATACAAGGCACTTCATGCGCAGCGAGCACTACCAGCCATCTCTGAGCGACAGGAATAGTCGAGAGGAATGGCTAAGCAAAGGTGGAAAGGAGACATGGGAACGAGCTTCAGAGATTGTCAAGGAGCTTCTAGCTAAGCCTCAGCACAGCCTCCCTACACCAATCAGAGAGCAAGTGCTATCACAAATCAATGGGATAATTAGCTGAAATATGCTTGTAATCGGAGAAAAAATAAACGCATCAAACAACCCGGTCGCTGAGGCTATTACCAAACGAGATGAGGAGTTCTTGGTAAACCTGGCTAAAGCTCAAACATTAGCCGGAGCTGATTTTATCGACGTGAACGCTGGCAGCGGTCATGGGTCACTACAGGAAGCAAAGGCAGATATCAAGTGGCTGGTGGAAATAATCCAGGCCGCCGGTGGGCAGCCACTCTCTATTGACAGTGATTCTCCGGAGGTAATCGAGGCTGCCCTAAAAGAATACCATGGTGAGAGATTGATAATTAATTCTGTCACTGCGGAACCAGCGAGGTTGGAATCTATCGGCCCGTTGGTAGCCGAGCGACAAGCCCGGGTAATAGCACTGGCCATGGGAACAGATGGAATATCTCCCCATGTCGAAGAGCGTCTGAATGCGTGCGAACGGATTATGTTGTACCTGACTGGTTTGGGTATAAAGGCAGAACAAGTACTATTTGACCCTCTTGTATTGCCTATCGCTGTGGATACGCGCCAGGGATTGGTCACCTTAAAAACCATAGAGCAAATCAAATCACGCTATCCTGATGCCGGGGTAGTAATGGGGCTGAGCAATATTTCATATGGCTTGCCCAGGAGAAAGTTAGTGAACCGCGCTTTCTTACTAATGGCCGCTTATGCTGGCTTAGATGCAGCAATCATCGACCCGCTTGATAATCAAGCGATGAGTCTTATCAAGATAGCCGATATGCTGGTAGGAAAGGACCCTTCATGCAGGGCATACCTCCGGGCACACAGAAAAGGTAACATAGTAGATTGAACCCATCACAAATTTCAAGTGTGCGGATAGAGACCGTAAGATTCAATATGAGTTCGAGGAACATGTACTGAGGTGTGACGAGCCAAGCAGCTTAATAAGTCACTGAAACTGGAGGATGATAATGTCAGAGGACATAATCAGTTTGATCCAAGAAAGCGTTGTCCAAGGGAGAATAACCAAGGATGATGAAGGCATGGATGAAGGGATGGTAGGTCAGCCCGCTGTTACCGAGCTTGTTGAGAGGGCCCTCGCCTCCCGCCTGAGTATTAAGAATGTAATCAGTAAGGGTCTCTCTGGCGGCATGAACATTGTGGGCCAGAAATTCGAAGCGGGCGAATACTTCATTCCTGACATGTTGGCCTCGGCCGAAGCGGTAAGCGCAGCCATGGACATACTACAGCCCCGGCTTGCCGCGGGCGACATTAAGACCAAAGGCACAATAGTTGTAGCTACGGTAAAAGACGACCTTCATGATATCGGCAAGAATATAGTGTCCATTCTGCTCCGCGGTGCAGGATACACTGTTAAGGACCTGGGAAACAATGTCGGTACTCAGGCCATTGTAGACGCGGTAAGGGAGGAGAAACCACAATTCCTGGGGTTGTCCGCCCTGCTCACCAGCACCATGGCCCGCATGGCTGATGTGATACAGATGCTTGAGCAAAATGGGCTCAGGGATCAGATAAAGATCATAATCGGCGGAGCACCTGTCTCGGAAGAGTTTGCCAAAAGCATCGGCGCAGATGGATATGGCTCGGACGGCTTTCAGGCCGTAGCTGTGGTGGAAGCTCTCGCTTCTGGCACAGAGAACTAGGATAGCAGTCATTAAATTGCAGACCTACTGCAGCCTTTTTAGCTGAAGGGAGAATCTAATGCCAAGAAAAGGAATATTGGTTGATAGACCGTACGAGAGGTTGACGAGGGAGCAGGTGGAGCTAATCCACCAAGCTTCTATGCAGATACTCACCGACCCCGGGCTAATAAGTTTCAACAGGGAAGCGGTGGATATACTCCATAGTCATGGCGCAGCGGTTGAGTCCATCGCTGGTGACCATCAGAGCTGGCAGGTGAAGATTCCAGAGCAATTGGTATTAAAAGCGCTGGACACCG
>CAZLCQ010000118.1:0-3208 GCA_964557995.1 uncultured Dehalococcoidales bacterium | reverse complement strand
TAATGGATGCCACTGAAATCACGGCCTACCGGACGGGTGCGGCAGCGGCTATCGCGTCCAAGTATCTGGCGCGACGAGATTCGCACACAGTTGGAATTGTTGGTGCCGGCTTTCAAGCGCACACGCAGATACTGGCTCATGCCGAACTGTTTAACTCCATCTCAATAAATGCTTTTGATGTATCCCGAGAAGCGGTGGATAGGTTAATTAGCGCGCTGGCGCAGTTTTCGATCAGGAATTGCTCCATTCAAGAGGCGGTGGCATCAGATATCGTATGCACCTTGACTCCTTCTCGCAGCCCTATTATCAAGAGAGAGTGGATAAAGCCCGGGACTCACATAAATGCCGTGGGTGCGGACGCGCCGGGCAAGCAAGAACTGGACCCGTCGATAGTGAAGGAGGCGCTTGTCGTTGTCGATGATTTGGAGCAGGCGAGGGGCAGCGGTGAGATTAACGTTCCTATCCAGAGCGGTATCTATACTACGGAAGAAATTCGTGGAACACTGGCCGAATTAGTTGTCGGCAAGAAGAAAGGGAGAGGCAACGACAGGGATATTACCGTATTCGATTCGACTGGAATTGCCGTCGAAGATATAGCTGTGGCTAAGCTCCTGTTCGAGAAAGCTCAACAAAGGGGCGGTTATCCGTCAATTGATCTGGTTGGAGCATGAGACAAGAGATATGAGAGTAATTGATTTACGTAGCGACACTATCACCCATCCCACGCCAGAGATGCGCAAGGCGATGTTTGAGGCGGAAGTAGGTGACGATGTGTATGGCGAAGACCCTACAGTGAACCGCCTTGAGGCGATGGCGGCGGAGATGATGGGCAAAGAAGCGGCAGTCTTCACTGCCTCGGGCACCCAGAGCAATCTTGTGGCGGTGCTCACTCTTACCCATCACGGGGATGAGGTCATTCTGGGAGATCAGGCGCACATCCTCTGGTACGAAGTAGCTGGCGCTGCCACGCTGGGTGGCGTAGTCTTGCGCACCGTGCCCAATGATGGTAGTGGCCGTCTCAGTCTGGATGATATTGACCGAACGATACGGGGCAAGGATATCCACTACCCGGAGACCACGCTCCTCTGTCTTGAGAACACGCACAACCGCTGCGGCGGGGCAGTTTTGACACCGGATTACACAGATGAAGCCTGTAATCTGGCGCACAAACGTGGGTTAAAGGTACATCTTGATGGCGCTCGCATTTTCAATGCTGCGGTTGCGCTCGGCGTGCCGGCATGTGCGCTGGCACAAAACGTCGATTCGGTGGCTGTGTGTCTATCGAAAGGACTGAGTGCGCCGGTTGGGTCACTGCTTTGCGGGCGCAGCGGTTTTATTAAGCGAGCCCGCAAGTTTCGCAAGATGCTGGGTGGTGGCATGCGGCAGGCAGGAGTTATCGCAGCCGCAGGCATCGTGGCACTGCAGACAATGGTAGACCGGCTGGCTGAAGATCATGCCAATGCCAGACGTCTGGCGCGGGGGTTGACTGACATCAAAGGAATAACGCTGGCTCAGGACGATATACCTACGAACATCGTGATGTTCGAACTCTCGTCGGAGCTGCCGGTCGCCGAGTTTACGAAGCGTCTGGAAGAGGCAGGGGTAAAGATGGGTTTGCGTGACGGGGGGCCCTTCCGTGCGGTCACTCACCACATGGTCTCGTCCTCAGATATTGACGAAGCGCTGGCACGCATCCGGACAGTTTATGAGGGGCTTCGTGGGGCTCGAAAATAGCGCTCGTATGGCAGCTCAATCTGATACATACGTCATAGGTGCCTTAGCAGTCTAGATTCTCTGCCTTTTGACGTCCGCTGAGCTAGACTACCCCCGCGGAATCCAGCACCAGTCTATTTGTAGCAGGTCTCTAACTCTATTCGAAGGGATACACCTTGCCCGTTTCCTTTCCCATTGCCTGCAACAATGCTTTGCCACCGGAGAAAATGGGAGAGGCTTCTTGAGGCGATTTGCGGACCATGGTGATTGACTCTGTTGGACACGTAGATACACAAAGCCCACAGCCGATGCACTTATCCCTGTCGATGATGGTGTGATCATTTTCAATTCGAATGGCGCTCACCTGGCATCGCTCTACGCAGGTACCGCAAACGGTGCAGGTCTCCTCGTCTCGTGAGGCATAGTAGTTTGATTTCACTATGGCCTGCGGATTGCCGTATTTTGTGACATGGGCCAAAGCCTTGCAGCAGCAGCCACAGCAGTTGCATATGAAGGTCTTATTGCCCGCACTGTTTGTGGAGCAGTGAATCAAGCCATCTTCCTCGGCTCTGGCCAGTATCTTCTTGGCCTCCTCCTTGGAGATCTCTCGGCCAAGTCCATTCTCGATATAGAAATCCGCGGCGGGGCCAAAACTCATACAAGCTTCCAGTAGCTTGTCACAGCCGTTGCCGGTCATTCTAGCTTCTTTGCGGCAGATGCAGTCGGCAACCGCGAACCTGGTATGTGATTCGATAATCTGTGACACCTTTTCGTACGGCTGGATCTCGGTGTTCCCTTCTATCTCTTTCTCAACGGGGATGACGCGAAAACCGCCTGTCTTTCGGTTTCGCTGTGCAGGTACCATCGCCTCTTCGAAATACTTCTGGTAGAGCTCTATGTTTTCCTGGGTCAGCTTGTTCAACTGGAATTCCCAGATTCCGACCGCCCAGGGTATCAAGAAGTAATAGAGTTCGTCATCGGGTGCTCTGTAGCGGAGTATTAGTCCTCTTTTCGACATATCGTACAGGGTCTCTCCCAGTTCGGTTTTATCCGTCCCTGCTCTCTCTGCTATATCGGCTACCTTTTCCGGGAACGGCCGAAGGTGTAGCATTATCTCGGCCTCATTCGGAGCAAAGAGGTGCCGTAATATCTCCAGTTCTACACCGCTTTCGGTTTTAGGGAATCCCTGGGGGAACATATCAAGTCTTTCACGAAGTCTCTCATAAACGTCAGACATAGTGGCCTCCTCTCAGGCTAGACAAGAATGAATTTGACCTCGAATTATACTCTTGTCCAGGAAAAAATGCGCCGCACCGGTGAGATATGCAGAGGTTAGGGGCTAGCTCCGGGACCGTAGTACTAAGAAGCTGGTTCGCGCGGTGTTCCTCGGACTTTCAGGGCCCTATTGAACGGGAATACGGCGGGTTGTCAAGGGCACTCGACGTTGGTGTGATCGCTGTCCCAGCAATGCCAGTCTTCATCCCCGAAGTGATTG
>CAZLCQ010000117.1:0-3224 GCA_964557995.1 uncultured Dehalococcoidales bacterium | reverse complement strand
TAACGCCCTGATCCTCAAAGAACACCGCAAGGACCAGGGAAAGATGAGAGAATCTTTGCAGCTCCCGCCAATAGCAGAAAATCATCTGGTATTCAGCCACTGGGATGGAACCCCACTTTTGCCGCCCAGCATAACTCATGCCTGGATAAAATTAGTCCGTAAGTGTGGCCTAGACGGTATCCGCCTTCATGATGCACGTCATACTCATGCCACCATCATGCCAAAGCAAGGCGTACACCCCAAAATAGTTCAGGAGAGACTTGGACATTCAACCATCAGCACAACGTTGGATACCTACTCGCATGTAGCGCCAGGACTTCAGCAAGCTGCTGCCAAAGCCTTCGATGACGTCCTGCAGAGAGATTCCACCCTAGACAAACAGTCGGCAGAGATACTGCAGAATTGAAATCAGCTTGTTAGGCGCCTATCTTCGCGAGCAGTTCTGTGAACAGGTTGTCACTTTTCCCTACGCTTGCGTTTGGCTTCATAGCCAGGGGGAAAAACCTCCTTCGCCATCCGTTTGTACAAGTCAGGGTCGTTTGTAAAACTGTTTCTAGCGATTTCTGCCTTATCCATTTCGGGATTTAGGTAGGCAGCTAGGTCGCATTTTATCGTCTCAAGCGTACTGGCCAGGGCACTCCGGTCATCATGTGACAGCGATGACAGGAGTCTGTTCATAAAGTCCCAACCCGCTGGGACTGCCTGTTCAACAGCCGCCTTCCCCTTGTCGGTCATACTCACGAAAACTGCTCTGCGATCCTTCCTGTCCCTTGTCCTTCTGACCAGACCAGCTTTGACCATACGGTCGACTATCATACTCATGCTGTTTGGACTACGTTCCAGCATCGAGCCCAGGGCAACTACCCTCAAAGGCCCCCGGGACTTAATACACGTAAGCACTCGCCACTGCTCCGTAGTAATGCCGTATTCGCCAAATATCAGATCCTGGCAAAGATTAAGTGCATCGCCTACTCGGGGCAACAGAAGCCACAATCTCAGAATTGTATTTGCCGACTCATAGTTAACCGTCATATTCAGGTCCTCCTAATTGTTTCGCGGGGAGTTTGCTCGTTTCTGTCACTGGTATTATAGCGACGCCGATTTCTCTGCAACAACCTAGACCTACATTAGTGCCAAATTAGTGCCATTTAGCAACCTGGCCCCATCCCACTAGTTGGCATAGGGCTCATTTTAGCTTCAAAATATGGTGGAGCTGAGGGGATTCGAACCCCTGACCTCCTGCTTGCAAAGCAGGCGCTCTCCCGACTAAGCTACAGCCCCAACGTCGATTATTGTATCAAATACCGTGTGGTGGCAAAAGCTCTAAGCTGTTGAGTTTGCGACATTGCTGCTATACTAAACGAAGACAATACACAGATGTCGAGCATAACATTCCTAACGGCTCTCGTCGCGGGGATTCTATCTTTTCTATCACCCTGTATTCTGCCGCTGGTTCCCGTATATCTGGCCAACATCGCCGGTGCATCAGCTCTCACCCCGGAGCTTGCCGACCGAAGACGTATTGTTCTGCATACCATCAGCTTCATAGTGGGGTTCTCTCTGGTGTTCATAGCTTTGGGAGCCTCTCTCGGCTTGTTGGGGGCTATGGCACCCCTCGAAGTCTTGTATAAGGTAGGTGGTGGGTTACTAATTGCGTTTGGGATATTCCTGGCAGCTTCTGCTAAGGTGCCCTGGCTCAATTATGAGAAGAGGCTCAGCTTTGCTGGGGCTAGAGGTACAGGCTATGGCAGGTCTCTGTTGATAGGCGCTATATTCTCCTTGGGCTGGACTCCTTGCGTCGGCCCGATTCTCGGGAGTATACTAGTCCTAGCAGCGAGCTCACAAACAGCGTGGCAGGGAGTCTATCTTCTACTTGCCTATTGTCTGGGGTTAGGGCTGCCTTTCATCGCCGTGAGTCTAGCCTTGGGGACGGCATCGCGATTCATTAGATGGCTCAGTCGCCATGCCTTCGTCACCTCCATAGTGGCCGCGGTACTGCTTATCAGCGTAGGCATCCTGATGCTGACCGGTTATCTGGAGTATCTGAGCGCGCTTCTGCCAGGAGGTTATCAATATGGCCCTTAGAATGTCAAGAAAGATCTGGGTAATACTGGCAATCGTGATTGTCGCCGTGGGTGCTACGGTTGGAATCACTCTGAGTGATAGTCCCGCTAGTCCATCCGACTTCACGTTGCCTATTATCACGTGGAATGAGACAACCCTATCTACACTACAAGGCACTCCGGTAGTGCTTAATTTCTGGTCCATTGGGTGCTCTTGGTGCAGGTATCAGCTGCCCTTTCTTGAGGCTGTGGCCCAGCAAAATGAAGAAGAGTTAGAAGTGGTAGCCATCAATACGGCCAATAGTGCTGCCTCTATCCGGAAGTTTTTTGCGGACTATGAACCGGCTATGACAATAGCACTCGATCAGAGCAGGGAGGCTTTCTTGGACTATTGCCTGGCCTACAATAACACGGGACAAGCCATTCCATTCACATTATTCGTCGATAGCGAAGGCGTGGTTCAGTATGCAAAAATCGGCGCCTTTGCCAGTGAAGAGGCGTTGTGGAATACTGTCCACGACGTTTTCGGAATTACTCCTTAAACTTCCTGAAGACAAGCGCAGCATTAACTCCACCAAAGCCAAAGGAATTGGAGAGAGCTACATTTACCCTGGCCTTTCTGGCGATATTGGGGACGTAATCTAAGTCACATTCGGGGTCAGGGGTAATATAGTTTACGGTCGGTGGTATGATACCATCTCTTATGGTCAGAACAGTGAAAATAGCTTCCACTCCACCGGCTGCTGCTAGCGGATGACCAATCATGGATTTATTGGAGCTTATGGGCACGGTTTTGCTATGTTCTCCTAAGACGGCCTTTATCGCCTTGGTCTCCGATACGTCATTGCTAACGGTAGATGTTCCATGAGCGTTAATGTACTCAACATCGCCAGGCGAGATATCAGCATCACTCAAAGCCAGTTTGAGACACCGTGCCTGATTTTCCCAGTCGGGATCAGTTATGTGAAAGCTATCGATGTTCGAGCCGTAGCCAATGAGCTCGGCATAGATTCTGGCCCCTCTTCGTAAGGCTGACTCTAATTCCTCCAAGATGACAATGCCCGCACCTTCTCCGATTACAAACCCATCCCGGTCCTTATTAAAGGGACGGCTCGCCTTCTCGGGCTCATTATTCCTTCGGGATAAGGCTCTCATTTTGTC
>CAZLCQ010000116.1:0-3268 GCA_964557995.1 uncultured Dehalococcoidales bacterium | reverse complement strand
ACTAGGACCACCTGTAGAAATCCGCTTTCTCGAGGAGTGGCGAAGGCTTCCATGATTTGTTTGATACCTGTGTAGAGATATCGAAACAATGGCACTCTAGCCAATAGAGACTCCCCGTAACGAATCAGTCTCCTTCCAATGAGGCTGGTCGCTACCAGTCCGGTCAGGTAGATTAGCAGTAGCATTATGCCAAAGCCCAGGCCAGGAATAGTGCGCCCCAATAGCGACTTGGCTACAGGCTGCGCTATGCTGTCGATATAGTTGAAGAGCCAGACTAGTATCAATATGGCAATAACAATCGGCACAACAATGAGAATCCCCGTGATGAACTGCGCTCTCAATCTCTTACCTACCTGCCTCCGCGATGTCTTCTTGCTATGCTCCATTGCCCTGACCTCCTTGAGAATGCCTTCTCAGTAATAATCGCACTAAGAATATCTTAGTGAAGAAAAAGATTTCTTCATGTCTCAGGTTTGGTGCCGACGTATTCTGTTTTTGGCCTGACGTATGCAGCGAACAGGTCTTGGCCTCAGATTATTTCCTTATGCCGGTACTGTAGAGCTTCCGCCATATGGTGTGTTTTGATACTATCGCTGTGCTCCAAATCGGCAATTGTGCGGGACAGCTTGAGGATGCGGTGGAAGGCCCGGCCAGTGAGATGAAGCTGCTTCATAGCAGCGCGAAGCAAGCCTTGAGCCGCTGGTTCTACTATGCAGGATTCCTTGATCTCCCTGGGCGTCATATCAGCGTTGCACTTCAGTCCCGTGCCTCGAAACCGCTCTAGCTGTACTTCGTGTGATGCCTTAACCCTAGCTCTGACCGCGTCCGACCTCTCCCCAGGCCTGTCCTCGGTGAGCTTTTCGTACTCAATATGGGGAACATCGACAAAGATATCGATACGGTCCAATAGCGGTCCGCTTATCCTTTTGTGGTAGCGGGAGATTTCTCCCGACGAGCACTTACATTCCTTAAAGGGGTCACCGTAGTATCCGCAGAGACACGGGTTCATGGCGCCAACCAGCATGAAGCTGGCAGGAAATGTGACACTGCCATGAGCACGACTGACGGTAATAGTCCTGTCCTCTATTGGTTGGCGTAGCGATTCCAGAGTGACGTGCCCGAACTCAGGGAATTCGTCCAGAAAAAGTACCCCATGGTGTGCCAGACTTATCTCCCCTGGTCTGGGCCATTGTCCACCTCCCACCAAACCGGCGTGAGAGATAGTGTAGTGAGGAGAACGGAAAGGACGTTCTACCATAATGGGTGTGTCTTGCGGCAGCAATCCACAAACGCTATAGACCTTGGTCACCTCGACTGCTTCCTCCATAGTCAATAAAGGCAGTATCGAGGGCAAAGAGCGAGCCAGCATAGTCTTGCCACTCCCCGGCGGGCCACACATCAGAATATTGTGTCTTCCTGCTGCTGCTATCTCCAGGGCTCTCTTGGCATGTTCCTGTCCCTTTATGTAACTGAGGTCAGAGGCGTAACTGGGACGAAATCCTTGCTCCCAATTCAGCTCGCTATGGTACTCGGGGATGACTGCCTCACCTTGAAGGTGAACAACCAGTTGCGCCAATGATTCCGCAGGGAATATGTGTATATTGTCTACAAGAGAAGCCTCTTTGGCATCATCGCGAGGCACAAATACGGTAGATAAGCCTCTGTCGCGCGCCAAAGCTACCATGGGCAATATCCCGTGGGTATGGCGTAGCTTGCCGTCCAAAGAAAGTTCCCCCAGAAGGATACTGTCGCTCAGGTCAGCGTTGAGCTGTCCTGAGCTCATCAGTATGCCTATGGCTATGGGCAGGTCGTAGGCAGGACCTTCCTTCTTCAAATCGGCGGGAGCCAAATTGACGGTGATACGCCTGTTGGGGAATTTGTAGTAAGAATTCTTTATGGCGGACCTGACTCTTTCTCTGGCCTCCTGGACCGCTTTGTCTCCCAGCCCAACTATGGTGAAGGAAGGTAAGCCTGGCGACAAATCCACTTCTACTTCGACTACGGCTCCCTCCAAACCTACCACAGCAGCGCTTTTTACTATGGCCAGCATTTCAACAGACCCGCCTTCGCTTAAGCGAGGCTCAGCCTCCTTCCTTTAGAGAGTCCTCAATCTTCTTAAATTGGCTGCTGGGAGATTCCAGGGACTGCAAGATCCCCTGCCTTATCAAGACCGTCTTGGGATAAAGGAATTGCCACGGTTTGATTTGTCGCAATTTACCTGCCCCCAATATTCCTTTCAGAGCGTCGACAACGACTATCCCGATATTGCCTATTTCCGGCCAACTAGCTACTAAAATTGGATTCTCAAGGCATTGCTCTTGACAAAGCCGGATTCCCATCGCACTCCCCAAATCTGATTCTATATTATATACTATATCCACGTACGCCGTTGCGCCAAATAGCTATCGATTGTTTGTGGGAGATTAGTCAATGAGAAACTGGGAGCAAGACCTTTCACCAATCGCTAGAGAAAGACTAGCCAGGCTTGGACAGTTGACCCAGGAAGAAAAAGAGAGGATGGTCGATTCCGAAAAGGTGACCTCCCTGCTCTCGGAATTCTACCAGGGTCAGATCAACCCTGAAAGCTTGTGGAAGAGACTGAAGGAAGAAGGCAAGCCATCCCTTCTAAAGGAAACTCAGGTGAGGCTGGTGGATTCACTTGGTTTCGGAGTTCCTCCAGCCGAGCTGCAACGGAAAAGGGAAGGGATTCTAGCTATAGAGACTCTGAAGGAGGAACAGAATACTTCCGTGATTGAGTTCAATCTAAACCGGCTGGAGGAATTGCAGAAGACATACAGAGCAGAAATAGACCGGGCCTACGATGGCATAAGAGCCGAAGTGGAAAAAGATCCCCGACTAGGGATGAAACAAGTTAAACGAGGACAAAACACGATGGTCGTTCAACTAACTGTCGATGAGGCGATAAAACAGCTTCCCCAGTGGCAAGATTTTCTCTCCAGCCAGGGAAAAAGATACAGCCAAGAGTTTGCCAGCACGAAAGAGAAACTAGAGAAAGAGTTAAAGTAAAGGATTTCATGTACCTATAGCCACAGCGACGGCATATTCCCTACTGTCAGAAAGGCTAACACAGACCTCTTTCAAGTTCAGTTTCCTAGCTTTGTTCAAAGCTTGTCCGTGAAGTCTGACCGATGGCCTGCCGTCGTCGCCAGTGAGAATCTCAATTTCACGCCAGGCAATACCTATCCCACCTGTCCCCAGGACTTTCATCACCGCCTCTTTGGCAGCAAATCTGGACGCTAAGGACGAT
>CAZLCQ010000115.1:0-3275 GCA_964557995.1 uncultured Dehalococcoidales bacterium | reverse complement strand
AATCTTGACGATCTCGACGAACTCAAATTGCCCGGCGATGCGGTTAAGCCTGTTTTTCACTGTAGGGTAGCTTATGCCGAACATTTCCTCCATCTCCTTGATGGAGCCGTGACAGCGGATAAATGCCATCACAAACACCTGGTCCTCGGCTGAAAGGCTGGCCAGAGTCGGCAATGCGAAGCTGCCCTCGATGGCGATACCGCTATCGACCACACGTAACCGTTCAATCGTTATGGGCCTACCCTGGGTCATTTTTGTTAGCTCATTCCACTCTGTAGTCATTTCACCTCCATTATTGAAATGAGGAGTTTGTGTTCATCTTACGACTTCGAATTATGCTTATCGAAATCTATTAAGTCCAGGCATTACGCATGCTTGCATGTATAGGGATTGGGTTATTCCTGCTGTGCTTGCTTTCGGAGCACCATCCGGTGTACTCCCTTCAGGTTCCACCACAAAGAGTAGTCGACAAGCTTCATCAACATTTATCCTGTTACTGACCAGCATCTCCAGTATTTTCTTTTGGTTTTCAGACATCTTGTTTTCCTCCTGTTATTAACTTTATCAATATGTATATTAATTTTTCTAATCTATTGTAATATTCGACTTTAATTTTGTCAAGTCCTTCTGCGGATATTTTCAAAAAAGTTTAGAAAAAGACAAAGAAGTGGACCCCTGTGCCTCTGTCTTTTCATCAAGGTGCCACAGTTTAGAATCCCGTCTGGCTTACCATCTGAATCATCAGAATTTGTTACCATTTTTGTTAACGAACTGTTCACCGCCAAAAAAACCCTGAGCTACTTAGCGGTATCAATCACAGCTAACCAGTCTCCTTTTGTGTAAAGCAAAGAGCACCAAATGTTTCGGTAGAAGGGGCATAGTGTTAAAATCGTCGTATGCCAGCGAACCTGCCACCACAATATTTCGAGGCTGAGAAGAGATTCAGGGCAGCCAAGGACCCAGAGGAGAAGATTGCGGCTCTGGAAGAGATGCTGGCCATTATGCCCCGCCATAAAGGCACCGACAAGCTCCATGCCGCGCTAAGACAGAAGATTGCCAAATTCTCTCAGGAGGCAGAAAGAAAGCTAGCTACAGCCCGCAGGGCAGGCTTCTATATCACCCGAGAGGGTGCCGGACAGGTGATGTTAGTAGGGCCAACCAACACCGGAAAATCCCAGCTGCTGGCGGCGCTAACCGAAGCCATTCCTGACATAGCCGAATATCGTTTCACGACTAAGAACCCTGTGCCGGGTATGATGAAGTTTGAGGATATCCAGATACAACTGGTGGATACGCCTCCCATCGGGTACAAAGAGGTGAAAGTGCTGCTATCAAACGTCCTAAGAAGCGCTGACCTTATTGCTATTGTAATAGATCTATCCCTGGAGCCCGTAAGCCAAGTAGAGGTAGCTCTCCAAGGGCTGAAAGAAGCCAGAATAGAGCCTCTAACGGATGATGGTCCGCAGGTGACTCCAGGAAGTTATCCCCGGAAGATATTGATTGTGGGAAACAAGAATGATTTGGCAGATTCCAGCAGGAATTGGGAGCACTTACGTTCGCAATATGCTAAGGTGTTTCCCCTGGCTTCCATTTCAGCCAGAGAAGTTCACGGCCTGGAGGAGTTCAGAGGAACAATTTACCAAGCCCTGAATATCATGCGTGTTTATACCAAGACCCCCGGCAGCAAGGCCGACCTGACTGACCCTATGGTACTGGAGAAGGGCAACACACTTGAAGAAGCTGCTGAAGCCCTCCACAAGGACTTCTACCAGAATTTGAAGTATGCCGTCGTCTGGGGCTCAGGCAAGTACGATGGGCAGAGGGTCAGCAAGGGACATGTTCTTCAGGACGGCGATATAGTCGAGTTCCATATCTAGAGTCACGCACAAAACCTCATCTGAATTCACGGCGGCAGGAATCCCTGGGCAGACTGAGAAAGCTGCTGTTTTTTGTTATAGTCGGATTTAAACCTTACGCCAGAATCTTTTTCGGGACTTCCCTGAGGGTAGTTTCTGCTTCCCTCACGATCTCCTGCACTAAATCGTCGACCTTGGGCATGTCTTTGATTCGCTGAGCCGCCTCGCCGGCAGCCATCATCGCTTTTTCCTTATTCCCTTCGAAGGTGGCTTTGATGGATTCAATTTCGAAATCAGTCAACACATCAGCTGTGGAGTAATCTTCGGGAGTTCCCAGAAAGACACCGGGCGATTTCTGGAGGGTGTTTCTGGCATGTTCCGTGCTGCGGGGTGTTTTGAGCCAGCGGGCCGGCCCGACAAAGCCGCGCGCCACAAGGGTCGCCCTGTCGCCTGCGTCCACGACTGCCTGTTTCCACATCTGATGGAAATCACTTTCCTGTGTTGCCAGAAAGCGAGTCCCCATGAGCACGCCGTCTGCCCCTATTAGCAGAGCGGCCGCCAGTGTCTTACCATCGCAGAACCCACCGGCACCGACAACCAGAGTGTTGTCGTCCTGTACTGCCTCAATCACGGCTGGAAGCAAAACCATTGGGTGTACCGGTTCCCATGAGGTATGGAAACCGCCTTCATGCCCGGAGGCTACTATTACGTCGACGCCGGCCTTCTTGCACCGCAGAGCTGCCCTAACAGAAGGGACAATATGTATCCATGTAAATCCTGCTCCCTTTATCTTTTCTCCCCAGCCCAGGGGGTCACCAGCGGATGTATACATAACCTTGAAATGGTTCTTAATATCAGGGTTCTCCTCACGCACCCTGATGGCCGTATCAATCATGACTTGTGCAGCCGTCAGAACTTCTGTTGAGACCATGACATTGGCTCCGAAAACACCACCCTTATCCTTCACCACCCTGTGTGTCCGTTTTAGCACCTTTTCCAGAACCGTAGCCATATCGTCTTCGGGGTCAACTTCTCCGGTCCTCACGAATTCGCTGTAAATCCACGGCTGATCATCTTTGTTGAAAACGCCGCTTGTGGAAAGCAGCCCGAGGACGCCTGCATTGGCTGCGGCAACACATAGGTTGTTGTTGCTGAAGGGACCCATCCCCGCCTGTATGATGGGATACTTGATTCCAATCAGGTCACACAATCTTGATTTGATCATGGCGTCACCCCTTGATTTCTGGATCATGCCATCATAGATATACCGTCGGTGTTCATCAACACGATAGCTGTGTTATCTAGTTACAGATATTGCCGGAGTTGATCGATTTACTTCCCGTAGTTGCAATTTCTGAAGTGCCTTATTATACTTAAGCCAGTGGTTATCAGTGTAGGTTACCACGTCTCTGTGAGAGC
>CAZLCQ010000114.1:0-3276 GCA_964557995.1 uncultured Dehalococcoidales bacterium | reverse complement strand
TGCTTGCCGTGAGGCAAAGAGAGCCCAGTACAACGACTCCAGAGGCCCCAGAGGTAGCCGCCAGATGCATGCCGCGGTATGTGTTGAGTGTGGCAAGGAATGTGAAGTGCCTTTCGAGCCTCGAGAGGGCCGCCCAGTGTATTGTAGTGAATGCTACAGCAAGAATAGGCCGAGCAGTGGACAGTAATTCACTGTAGCTGAATCAAAAGGGGGCTGGAACCAAACCCAGCCCCCGAAGGTTTAGAAACAGAAGGACTTGGTATATTTTAGGAGTGTGCCTGCACGCACGGTAAGGAAATAAAACTTGAAAGGGGGGTTAATAGTGTGAACATATATGTGGGCAATCTATCTCGCGAGCTCACCGAAGACGAACTGCGCACGGCATTTGAAGCTTTTGGCCAGGTCACATCGGTGAACGTCATCAAGGACAGATACAGCGGCGAATCTCGGGGTTTTGGGTTTGTCGAGATGACAACCAAAACCGAGGCTCAGGCGGCCATAAGCGGCCTCAATGGAACATCATTGAAAGAGCGGACGCTCACTGTTAGTGAGGCACGTGCCCGCGCCGAAGGCGGCGGCAGGAGACCCTTTGGCGGTGGTGGTTTTGGCGGGGGAGGTAGAGGAGGCGGTAGGTTTGGTGGTGGAGGAGGCGGACGGGGCAGATACTAGCCTACAGGTGCCCTGCAGAATGAGGCGCTCGTAACATTGGCCTGAAGTTCCAGCTAGGGGTGGGGTGTTTGTCGCGCTCTGACACCTCAGAGTCGGGCCTTCGTGTCACTTTGTTGAGGTCGTCCCCCTCTTGATAGCGTTCGATGAGATGGTTCTTTGAACTGTGTGACGCGTTCCGGCCTCTGCGCCAGATGTCTCTGGTAAGGTCAGCGATATCTATCACCTTCCGCTTGTAGAATACCTACCATGAGTATGCGGAGAGCGCCACTATCTCAGCTTTGAGCAGCTTAGCTGGCGCAGGATGATGTGTTTGACAGGCAATAGATAGACTACCGCGAGTTACTGAGAAGGAGGCGCACCTTGGAGTGGAGAGAGTTGCTGGGATTCATCGGCGGAGCTTTGACTACAGCGGGATTTATACCGCAAGTATGGCGTCTGTTCAGGTTGAGGAGTGCGCATGAGATAAGCCTGCCGTTCACAGCGTTCTTCATCGCGGGCATAGGTTGCTGGCTGTCGTACGGAATTTCAATGGGGCTGCCATCAGTAATCATATGGAATGCCATAACGTTTGCCCTGGGCTGGGCCATGCTATATGCCAAGCTAAGATATGGGAGATAGTCACAGCAAGTATTCTCGCCCTGCCCCGAGCGGCCTCTGCTGTTTCCGGGCAAGTCCACTGTGTAGACTTTTTACCTAACGATCGAAGGTCTTTTCGAGATTAATAATGGGGCTGCGCTTGAAGCCATGCCGATTGAAGATGTCCTGCGGTTCTTCGTTGCCCATCGGAATATGAGCCCGCGTCATCTCGTCACCTTCGGTCTGGAAATGCTTCGGCGGAGCCTCAATCAATTTGCCACCAGTAGCTTTGCGCTACCAGTGCAATTGTGTCGGGTCAATTCCTCATGAAGCTCAATTGTGAGCGCTCGGGAACAGTTTGTACCCGACTGGCGGCACGATCACTGAGCTAACTGTCCTTGGCTCAGCGACCACCAAAGAATTTCTTTCTGGCTGAAACTGCCGCCAGGGGGGCTATCGCTATCCACAGTGTGATGTTTATCAGCATGGCTGTGACGTAGTTAATATCCATGATGCCCAACCTCGCAGCGATAGGATCCCAGAGAAGCATGAGGAATAGTGAACTCAAGAAGAAACCAGGTATCGCCCCCAATATTTTGAAGTAACCCATTTTGAACCTCCTTTGTTTTATTCTTCTAGCACAGACTGAATTCCCTGATAGGCCTGGGAAAGAATCTGGCGAATTTGCTCCGCTTTATCGGCATCAAGCCTGCGAAAGCTGTTGCCAAGCAACTCTTCGAGCGCATGATACTCTCTCATCACCATTATCATCCGGCCAATATTCTTGAAACTCCACTTATGTCTCATCTGTCTCCTCACGCCGTCGGCGATACTACTCTGATTCTGCAGAAACTTGAGACCCTCTTCCGTAATCGAGTAGATTCTTTTGCCTTCCTGCTCGGTGGACCTGGCATATCCCATCTCTTCAAGCATCTGGAGAGTAGGGTAGATGACCCCGGGGCTTGGCTTATAGAAACCGTAAGAAATTTCCTCAAGCTCCCGGATAATGTCATACCCGTGCCTCGGCTTGTCTTTCAGAAGGTCCAATATCACATACTTGAGATCACCTTTCTGAAATGAGGTCCCTCGCCGCGAACCTCGAAAAAATCGCTCCTCATGAAATATCCGATCTCTGAACATTCAACCCTCCTTTCGCCCATTAACCAATGTGGCTGTAATAATATCTAGATATATCTAGATATTATTATACACCGGGTCTTTTATTTGTCAAGAGGGTATCCAAACGTGGAAGTGATAGACCTCAAGAAAATCTCTGATCCCATTACCCACGGCTGCGCCGGGAACAATTCGCAGGCCTCTGTTCGAGAAGGGATGATTAATGCCGGCGCAGCAGCAGCTTCCTCCGTCGCATCCATGGGACGACAACACCTACTGGGATATATAATACTCAAAGATGGGTTCTAGAGTGGAAGGCATGACGTTTTACAGATGACACCGCTCGAGTTCTACTGTACATGCAGAGAGCTAGGGGGTAATCATGATGATTGAACTGCCGATAGGTAGACAGACATTTGATTTTGACTGTGGGGCAAAAGCATTGCAGCTTGTCATGGCGTATTATGGCATAGATATTCCCGAAGGCGAATTGATGAAAGAACTGAAGATTGATGCCAATGGAGTCCCTGTGCAGAATATGATATCTGTGGCTGAAGCAAAAGGGTTTCAAGTCATCTGGAAATGTGGATTCTCTTTGGAAGAAGTAAAACAGCTGGTGGATGAACAGCATCCGGTGATTGTGCTGGTACAGGCGTGGGCAGAAAGGTATATGACACTTGAAGATTGGAAGGCTGACAACGACGATGGGCACTACGTCATTGTTATTGCGCACTCCGGTGATATTATTGTGTTCGAAGACCCGTCATCTTTTCACAGGACATGGATGACTGAAGAGGAATTCATGGCGCGCTGGCACGATGTAGACCCCAGAACACAGCAGAAGCTGGAGCATTTTGGTATGGTCTTGCGCGGGAAGGAACCTGTGCCTCCGCATAAGACATTCGAACACATGGA
>CAZLCQ010000113.1:0-3331 GCA_964557995.1 uncultured Dehalococcoidales bacterium | reverse complement strand
TATGACAGAAGTGCTATCACCTATTACGGGCAGTGTCTGGAAGATTTTGGCAGAAGCTGGGGCATCAATTGGTGAAGGCGAAACCATCGTAATCCTTGAATCTATGAAAATGGAGATTCGGGTGAAGTCTCCACATAACGGGAGGGTGGCTGAAATCCGGGTAAAGGAAGATGATTCTATCCTAGAAGATGACGTTATTGCCATTATTGAATAATGGCTGTCATAATCTTTGGACTGGAGGGTAAGCAATATGGACTTAAGATTTACCGAGGATGAGGAAGCATTTGGACAAGAGGTTCGCCAATGGCTTAAGCAAGAGGTCCCGGAGAGATGGATTAAACTTGACCCCGGGATTTGGGAGGAAACAGAGGAATCCTGGGAGCTTGCACGTGAGTTCCAGCGTAAATTAGGACAGAAAGGCTGGTTGGCGCCAGCGTATCCCAAAGAATACGGAGGCCTGGAACTTAGCCACATGAAACGGCTCATACTTGCCGAGGAATTGGCTTACAGCAGAGCTCCCGTGAGCATCGAGGTGGAAGTTACAGTGAATTGGGTGGGACCTTCCATTATGCTCTTTGGAACTGAGAACCAGAAGAAAGATTGTGTAACCGGGATAGCCAAAGGAGATATAATCTTCTGCCTCGGATATAGCGAACCAAATGCTGGCTCTGACCTTGCCTCGCTTCAGACACGTGCTGTGGAAGTTGGCGATGAATACGTGATTAATGGCCAGAAGACGTGGTGCAGCTATGGTCATCTTGCTGACTACTGCTGGCTTGCTGCCAGAACTGACCCTGATGCTCCCAAGCACAAGGGAATCAGCATATTCATTGTAGACATGAAGACACCGGGGATTACTATACGACCCCTGATAAACATCCTGAACCGCCACTCTTTCAACGAAGTGTTCTTCGATGATGTGCGTATCCCAAAAGAAAACCTGGTAGGACAGAAGAACAGCGGGTGGTATCAACTGATGATGGCTCTCGATTTTGAACGCTCCTCTATAGGCTATGCTGCGGCAAATCAACGAGTCATTGAAGGATTGGTCAAGTATGCGAAAGAAACTACGAGAAATGGAGAACCTCTTGCCAACAACCCTTTAATCAGGAACGAGCTGGCACAGTTAACAGTGGAGAATGAGGTTGCCCGCATGATGGCATATCGTATCGCCTGGATGTTCAGTAAGGGTCTTCATCCCAGCCATGAAGCATCTATGTCAATGATTTTTGTTAGCGAAGTGATGCGGCGTGCAGCTGACGTTGGGATGCGAATTCTTGGCCATTATGGAGAACTGGACAGAGATTCCAAATGGTCTGTCATGAATGCAGAGATAATGCGCATGTGTCTGAGTTCACTTTCGATTGGTGTTGGCGGCGGATCCAACGAGATTCAGCGCAATATTATAGCCATAAGAGGACTAGGATTACCCCGAAGGTGAGTCTGTGTAGCCCTGATATAAGGGGCTTTTGGGAAGACGAAGCAATGGATTTCAGATTTAGTGAACGAGAAGAGGCATTCCGAAGAGAGGTCGAGAATTTCATAAACAAGGAATTGCCGGCAGACTGGGTTGAGAAAAGTATTTACTGGCCGGGGGGATATGGCACTTTGGCACAATTTGAGGACTTTGGCCCTCAAGTCGAACAATTCACGCGCAAGCTGGCTGAGAAAGGCTGGCTGACCATTTCATGGCCCAAAGAATATGGAGGGGCTGGACTTAGTCATATGGAGCAAGCCATCTTTCACGAACGGATGAGCTATCATAGAGCACCCGGCGCGGGGATAGCCACAGGGATTGGTGGTCCCACTATAATGCGCGTTGGCAGTGAGGAAATGAAGAAGGAATGGTTACCCAGGATAGCCAGAGGTGAGATACGATTCTGGCTGGCTTACAGCGAACCAAATACCGGCTCTGACCTTGCTTCAATGCAAACTAGGGCAGTAGAGGACGGCGATGACCTTATCATAAATGGCCAGAAGATTTGGGGCACGGCTGCCCACGTGTCGCACTATGCCTGGATGGCGGTCAGGACAGATCCCACGACCCCACCACATAAAGGCATTTCGTTGGTCATTGTGGATAATACATCACCAGGTGTTACTATACGTCCATTGATAAATATCTGTGGATTTCATTCTTTTAATGAAGTGTTCTTTGATAATGTTCGAATCCCTAAAAAGAATATTGTCGGCGAGATGAACAAAGGCTGGTATTATCTAATGATAGCCCTAGATTTTGAACGGCTTGTAATCCCGATAGGCAGTTTCAGACGAACCTTCGAAGAGATAGTACGATATGCCAAGGAGACAAAACACAATGGACAGGCCTTGAGTCAGCAGCCGCTAATACGGAATAAGTTAGTCAACATTGCAATCCAAATTGAGATAGCCTATATGTTTTTCTGGCATACGGCATGGATGCTTGACAAGGGTCTTGTCCCTAATATCGAAGCATCAGTGCTGAAATTGGTTACCACCGAGCTGAGTCAGAAGCTGGCAAATACCGGGATGCAGGTTATGGGGCATTATGGACAGATGGAAAGCACCTCTAAGTGGTCATGTTTGCAAGGACGAGTCTGTTTGGGTTACTTAGATTGCATTTCAGCTCTTGTTGGTGCTGGCACTTCTGAAATTCAGCGCAATATTATAGCTATGAGGGGTCTTGGGTTGCCGCGAAACTAAACAAGTCCCTGTTATGTTAAGTGAAATAATAAAATAGGAGGAATAGGATGGATCTTGGTCTGAGCGAAGAGCAAGAAATGCTAAAGGCATCGGCCCGTGACTTTCTGCAAAAAGAATGCCCTAAACGATTAGTCAGGCAACTGGATGAGAGTGACGAGGGTTATTCATCTGAATTGTGGCAAAAAATGGCAAAACAGGGCTGGATGGGGCTGGTATTTCCCGAGAAATATGGAGGTAATGATGGTAACCTCTTGGATTTGACAGTCCTTCTGGAAGAAATGGGATATAATATCCTGCCTGGCCCGTTTTTCTCTACCGTGGTCCTCGGCGGACTGACTGTACTAACAGCAGGAAGCGAAGAGCAGAAAATGGAATTCCTGCCCAAAATCGCCGGTGGGGAAATGATTCTTAGCCTCGCCTTAACTGAGCCCACTGCTAGTTATGATGCTACATCAGTTAAGACCAAAGCTATAGCTCGTAATGGCGAATATGTCATCAAGGGCACCAAGCTGTTTGTCCTTAATGCCAATGTTGCCGACTACATTCTGTGTGTCGCCAGGACAAAAGAGACAAAGAACCCGGAAGATGGTATCACCATTTTTCTTGTCGATGCCAAAAGCCCGGGGGTCAAGTGTACTCTACTTAAAAC
>CAZLCQ010000112.1:0-3348 GCA_964557995.1 uncultured Dehalococcoidales bacterium | reverse complement strand
GACAGGCGGGACATTGCGCGTATTGAGTTTGAGTTTCAAAAACGTGGGCAGGGATGAGACCCTTGACGTCCTCCTTATCCCGAGCTACTAGCGCTCCATTGCACTCAAGACAACGTGAGAAAGGTTTGAAACCGTAGTCTAAACTCAGAGTCTCCACTACTTCGCGAACCTGGACTTCGGGATCGTCCTGTTCGATGTGTACGGTTTTGAGAGTGCCATTTGTGACCATACGCCTCTTCATAAACTGGGCGTCTTTGGTGAGAATCACCCTGTTGTCACCAAGAGCCATCTTGATCATTTGGGCATCGTCCTTCTGCTTGAGCAGGACGGTATCATAGCCAATCAGCCTGAGCCATCGAGCCAGTTTGCCAACATTGTTATCGGCAATGAATTTAGTTTCCATAGACGGTCAAAACGAGAGAAAACGATTTGGCCGGACGGACTAGAGGTATCTCCGATGGCGCATGTAGACGAATATGCTTCCCGCTATAATCGCCATAAGAGCTAGTAAAATGCCTAAAGGCAAGAGACTACCAGAGTTGACTCCACCGGGTAGCGGAATATTCATACCGTAAATACTAGCTATCAAGGTAGGTGGCGCCAGAAGTCCCATTATGATGGTCAGTAAACGCATTATCTCTTGAATTCGGTGTGAGGTTAACCAATTGCTGGTATCAGCAAGTCCATCTATGACCTCTTTGCAGTCCTCCAGCCCACCCCAGATCTTGCGAATGTGGTCCGCAATGTCACCAAAGTAAATTTCCTCTTCCTCCTTCAAGAAGGGATATTCCCCTCTTTCTAGTGTCTCGAATACCGCAATTTGGGGATGAATCACGCGGCGAAACGAAATAAGGTCCCGGCGAATCAAGGAAATCTCGCGGACAGTGCCCGGAACGGGCTGGGTGAGGATAATATCCTCTACATCATCAATGTTGCGAGTAACTTTGTCCAGTATAGGGAAGCAAGAGCCAACCAATCTATCAAGAATGTGGTAGAGAAGAAATCCGGAACTTCGCCCCAAGTAACGTTCCCGACTTCCCTTGTCGGTCTCGCATTCCTGGAAGAATCTAGCCAGCGGCTTGAGGTCACCAGAACAGTCAACAGTCACGACATAATTCTCACCAATGAAGATATCGGTCTCGCTGGGCCTGGTTATACGATTCTCTTCATCAAATACCGGGAAATGCAACACTATGAACAGGTAATCCTTGTACACATCAATTTTGGGACGCTGGATGCGACTGAGGACGTCATCCAGGTCAAGAGGATGAAAATGAAAACGCTCAGCGAGGAACGCAACTTCTCGTGAAGTAGGCTTCTCGATATAGAGCCAGGTCATCTTGCGTTCCGTGATGGAGCGGATAGTCAGTCCTTCCTGTGCTATAGATGACATGTCTCCCTCTCTAGATTGCAGGCCTTACCCATTTTAGCATTAATTCCAGAGTCAAAGTAGCTATTGCTGTCAATCTCTGAAATCAATCGCACCGAATTCATCCGATTCAGTTCATTGACAAAACATCGATTTTCCCATATCATCCTTTGGTTAGAATTCTTCAAGGAGGTCGGAGAATGTCAGTGAATATGATCGTCTGTTGCAAGCAAGTTCCTGACCCTGAGGCACCACCAGCTGTATTTAAGGTGGCAAACAACAAGATGACCTTGCCACCAGAGGTCAAACCTGTAATTGGTCAATATGAGGAATTTGCCCTGGAAGCTGCCCTCAAGATTAAGGACACCACGGGGGGCAAGATTACCGCGCTCAGCTTGGGAAATAACTTTGTTCGCGATGTAATTAAGAAATCCCTGGCCGTGGGAGCCGACGAACTCGTCCTTCTCGAGGACAACGCTTTTGAAGATGGGGATGGCTGGTCAACCGCCAATGCCCTGGCCGCGGCAATAAAGAAAATAGGGACATACGACATTATCTTTTGTGGCAGGCAATCGTCTGACTGGGATGCGGGGCAGGTGGGTCTGGGCATTGCTGAGATTTTGGGAATCCCGGCTGTGACGTTGGCCCGCAAGGCAGAGGTCAGCGATGGAAAAGCTAAGGTCGAGCGAGTCATTCCTGATGGCTATCAGGTTATTGAAGTGACACTCCCTGCGGTAATAATAGTGACCAGTGGGATAGGAGCGCTTCGCTACGCCACTCTGAAAGGAATCATGGCAGCAGCTAAGAAACAACCCATCGTTTGGAAACCAGCCGATATCGGACTCGAGCCCTTGCAAGCTGGCGCTGCCGGAAGGCGCAGCAAGTTGGAAAAACTCTTCCAGCCAGTCAAGGAATCCAAATGTGAAATAATCGAAGGAGAGACCGTCGCGGAAGCTGGTGCCAAGCTGGCTGTAAGGCTCAGGGAAGCCAAATTACTTTGAAGTCAAGGAGGAAATAATGGCTGAATACAAGGGTGTATTGGTTTGTGGCGAGCTAGCAGATGGGAAGCTAGCCTCCATCACCACTGAATTGCTGGGCTGTGGTAGAAAGCTGGCTGATGAGCTAAAGGAAGACTTATCTTGCTTACTGGCCAGCGATGCAGTTGGCGAAGCTTCTAAAGAAGCAACCGCCTTCGGAGCAGACAAGGTTTATGTTGTAGAACATCCCAGCCTCAAAGAATACCAGGCTGATTCCTTTATGCAAGTTGCGGAGAAACTGGCCAAGGACGTCTCCCCTCGGGCGATACTTATGGGGCAGACATCCATGGGTAGAGATTTGGCTCCTCGCCTTGCCTTCAGGTTAGGTACCAGTGTGACAACAGATTGTCTCAATTTGAGCATAGACGCAGCGACAAGACTGCTGGTGCAAACGCGTCCTGTTTATGGCGGCAATGCTCAAGCTGTATTTACCAGCGAGTCTATGCCTCAGATAGTTACTGTCAGGGCCAAAGCGATGTCACCGCTGGAGCGTGATGCATCAAGGAAAGGGGAGGTCATATCGACCAAGGTTGACATAGATACGTCGAAGGTACGGACAAAGATAGTCGAGACTGTTAAGGAAGAGGCAGTCGGCGTCAAGCTTGAGGATGCCCCTGTGATTGTGTCGGGAGGCAGGGGAGTGGGTGGTCCTCAACCTTTCGAGACTATATTGAAGGAATTAGCCGATTTGCTGCAGGGTGCGGTCGGCGCGTCACGTCCTCCTGCTGACAATGGCTGGGTGCCAGAGCATCTGCATATCGGCCTAACTGGCAAAATCGTCGCGCCTGATATCTATATTGCCGTAGCTATTTCCGGTGCCAGCCAACACACAGCCGGATGTTCAGGTTCCAAGCACATCATAGCCATCAACAAAGATCCTGAGGCAAACATATTCAGGGAGGCGGAATTTGGAGTGGTCGGCAAATATGAAGAGGTGTTACC
>CAZLCQ010000111.1:0-3351 GCA_964557995.1 uncultured Dehalococcoidales bacterium | reverse complement strand
TGCTCGATGTATCCATAAACGGAGCCACAGGGGTGCTATTCAATATTACTGGTGGTCCAAGCCTCACCTTATTTGAGTGTAATGAGGCTGCCGAAGTAGTTAGTCACGCGGTGGACCCCGATGCCAACATAATCTTCGGCGTGGTCTTTGACCCCAAGATGGACAGCGAAGTCCGAATCACAGTCATCGCCACCGGCTTCGCTAAGACACCCGGTGGAGCAATACGCAGCGCTGACGAGCTCCGTCGCTTGATAAAAGGCGGCAGCGATGCTCTCGATATGCCTTCTTTCATGCGCCGAGCTAACCGTTTTCCAACCTCTCGGCTGGAGAACAAGCCCAAAGCTGCTGCAGCGGTTACTCCAGAGCCGACCAGAATCTCTCGACAGTAAACCTAAGCCTCATATGAGGGGAAAGAGGTGGCTCCCGCCCCTCTTTCCCCTCCAACGGTGTAACAGATCTCAGGGGGCTCACAGCGCCGGCTGCCCGGTTGCATTATTCTTATGGTTGTGCCATAATACTTGTGTCCTTTAAATCAGTCCAGTGAGGCTGGTAAGGGGAAACATGATCAAGCATATCACAACAAAAGCATCAAGTAAGACCTCTTGCCAGTTTGATGGCAGGAGGTTTTTTGATGCCTGAAAAGACTCTCCTGACCTCAGGGGAGATAGCGCGCGCATTAGCTCGTATCGCTCATGAGATCGTAGAAAGAAACAAAGGCGCGGAGGCGGTTGTGTTCGTAGGCATGCGTACTCGGGGAGTGCCTCTGGCCAGACGCATAGCCGAGACAATCGAAGAGTTCGAAGGAACTCCTATACCCGTCGGCACGCTGGACATTGGCCTGTATCGCGATGACATTTCACCTTCAGAATCAAGATCACCGATTGAGAGCCACACTGATATTCCCACAAGCATCACAGATAGGCGAGTAATCCTGGTTGATGATGTCCTCTACACTGGGCGGAGCATTCGTGCCGCTATGGATGCTCTGATGGATCTGGGGCGTCCGAAGTCTATTCAACTAGCTGTTCTGATTGACCGTGGCCATCGAGAGCTTCCAATCCGGGCCGATTACGTAGGTAAGAATATGCCAAGCTCCATGGATGAGGAGATACAGGTTCAACTGGTGGAAACTGATGGTGTGGACAGGGTGGTAATCGAAAGTGTGGCCAATAAGGAGCTAGTTACAGGAAATTGACAGGGGAGGAAATATCATGAGCCTGGCAAATAGAAGTCTGGTGACCATAGACGATTTATCCAACGGGGAAATCGAAGGGCTGTTTTCCTTGGCAGACGAAATGGCGGACTCTCCAAAGGAGCAGGGCGGACTATGCCAGGGGAAGATCATGGCTAGCTTGTTTTTTGAGCCAAGCACCAGGACGAGGCTGTCTTTTGAGGCTGGGATGCTCAGACTCGGAGGGCGCGTCATTACTGCGGTGGACATAGGGGCAAGCTCCCTGGCCAAAGGCGAAAGCATTGCTGATATGGCGAAGGTGGTCGGGAGCTATGCCGACATAATTGTTATCAGGCATCCCTGGGAAGGAGCAGCCAGGGTGGTTGCCGATTACGCTGGCATCCCCGTGATAAATGCTGGGGATGGCAGCCATGAGCATCCCACCCAGACCTTGTGCGACCTCTACACTATTAGAAAGAAAAGACAGACCATTAAGGGACTCCGTATCGCTCTCTGGGGAGACTTGAAACATGGGCGAACGGTGCATTCCCTTATCTATGCCTTGGCCAGGTTTGGCACCACTATCCTTTTCTGCCCCGGCCCAGGACTTAGCATGCCGGAGCATGTCGTGAGGAGACTCAATACCGAATATAAAGGGGAGTTAAAAAGCTGTAAGGATCTGAACCAGGAACTGGAGACGAAGCACTTTCCTCTCGATGCAATATATCTAACTCCCAGCAGCCCCCACCAACTTGCGATGTTGCCTGACATAAATGTTCGGGTGGAATTGAAAGCCGGAGTTGACGCTCTCTATGTCACCAGACTTCAAAAGGAGAGGCAAGTGCCCGCGGTCGAGGAACAGGAGCCGAAAAAAGACTACCCTGTGGTAGATAAGAAACTTCTCAAAGGAAAGGTATTTGAGAAGACACTTGTTATGCATCCATTACCTCGTGTAGATGAATTGACTCACGAAGTGGATGCTGACCCCAGGAGCATGTATTTCAAACAAGCAGCTTACGGCGTACCCGTCAGAATGGCGCTGCTGGCCCTATTATTGGGGGCCAAAGAAGTCACGATTAATGAAGATAAGGATTCATTCATCCGGGAGATAGATTATCCCGTTTATAAGCGAGATTCCGGCGTCAAGTGCCCCAATAGAGACTGTGTTTCCAACCAGGAAACAGAAGTTAGATATATAAAACCCAAGTTTAAAGTAGTGAGTCGCCAGCCCCTAACGTTGCGGTGTATCTATTGCGACCATGAGCTTCATCCTCAGTATATCGCCAGCTCAGAATGGCATGAGGGCAGATTGGAGAACAAGAGATACCATAGGGCCGACAGCCATTTTGCTCGGAAGATCAGACCCGAGAATCTGATTATCTTTGCTTCAGAAAAGGAAGCTCAGGCTCAGCACTTCAAGCCTAGCCGGTACTTGAAACAATGAAAAAGGAAGCCATTTCTCTGCTCATCAGTGGCGCGCATATAATTGACCCCGGCCAGGGCATAGACCAGATTGGTGACCTGCTAATTTCTGAGGGCAGGGTTGTGGAGATAGGGAGCCCCATTGCCCTCAGACAAAGCCCTGGGCGTAGCGCAGCGAAGACGAAGAGTCTAGATGCCACGGGGCTAGTTGTCTGTCCCGGCTTTGTAGACCTCCACTGCCATCTCCGTGAGCCAGGCTTTGAGGATAAGGAAACAATCGCCACAGGGACAAAAGCTGCCGCCATAGGCGGTTTTGCCACTGTCTGTTGCATGGCAAATACGGAACCACCTTTGGACAATGCAGCGATCGTAGATTGGGTTAGACAAAAAGCGAGCAAAGATAGCTTGATTGGCGTCATCCCCATAGGTTGCATCACCAGAGGCAGGAAGGGCGAAGAGTTAACCGACATGGCTGAGCTGGCTGAAGCCGGAGTGGTGGCTTTCAGTGATGACGGCGACCCTGTGGCAAGCTCGCTGCTTATGCGCCGTGCTATGGAGTATAGTCGAGAGCTGGGCGTGCCAATCATCGACCACTGTGAGGATAAGGAGCTGAGCGACAATGGAATCATAAACGAAGGCGAGATGTCTGCTAGGTTGAGGCTAAAAGGAATTCCCGCCGCCGCTGAAGAGGTTGCGGTGGCCCGTGACCTGATTCTGGCGAAGCTAACCAAGGCCAGACTTCACATTGCCCATGTCAG
>CAZLCQ010000110.1:0-3399 GCA_964557995.1 uncultured Dehalococcoidales bacterium | reverse complement strand
ACAACCAGCGGGGCGCCTTGCCGCCGTGAAGGGGAAGATTGGCTATGCCTGTTCTCGTTGCCTGCCTCATGAGTCAATTCTAAGTTAAAAGAGCGGAGACGGCAAGGTGGCTGTCTTGGGTGTCAAGGGCATGGTCGAACGATCCATGGGATAGCAAAGCAATCTTGCCGGTATTGTAGTATGGAGCGATTGCTTCGCTGCGCTCGCAATGACAGGGCAAAGGGAAAGGGGCTAACCATATATGGTGCTCTGTTTGGCTACCTTAAAAAATACGGGCTGGCAAGTTCGAGCGGGTAGGTTGGCCGACGTCGGCCAACCTACGCCAATGAATTTCAGTTAAGGAAATCCAGGACTTCCTTATTGAATCTGCCTCTCATCTCTACAAAGAATGCGTGTGCCCCGCCCTCAACCCTGACCAGTCTCGCGTTCGGTATCGTATTTGCCAGCACTTCCGAGGAGATTAGAATCAAAGGCTCTCCCTGGCCCTCGACTTTATAGCGGATATCGATTCCGTTCGCTCTAGCCTTTGGCATTTTCTACCTCTTACCCCACGATTTCGAATGCCCGTAGTATGCCTGAGCCTATAGCGTCGGCACTGGATTTGTGGGACTGCGCTCCTGTAGGATGTCTTCCATTCGCAACTGTACTATAGGTTTAACGAACTCGGGGTCTGTTAGTATGTAGAATTTCCCCGCCCTGATGGCGTTGAAGAGACAATCAGCTACCTGCTGGCAGGATATCCCTGCCCGCACCGCTTCGCGCACAAATATCTCCGCTTCCTGGTATTCCGGACTCATCTTTATTTTCATTTCCTCATCCGGATCATTCTGTAGTTCAGGTGGACGGTTTCGGTCCGCTTCCAGAAGTTGAGTGTTGACCCATGTCGGGCATAGTACGGACACCTTTATATTAGTACCCCTCAGTGCCATTTCATGGTAAAGCGTCTCAGAGAGGGTTATTATAGCGTGCTTGGTCACCTTGTAGATACCCAGGTATGGGCTGGATATCAATCCCAGCCCTGACGCCGTGTTGACTATGTGACACTCAGTATCTTGCTCAAGCATGATCGGGACAAAAACCCGGACGCCATTAATCACGCCCCACAGATTTACGCCCAAGACCCACTTCCAATCCTCTATGGTACATTCCCAGACGCAGCCACCTACACCGACGCCCGCGTTGTTGCACAGCAGGTGAACTGCCCCAAAGGCATCGAGTGTTTTCTGAGCTAGTGCTTCGACATCGCTGGCTTTTGAAACATCGGTCACCACAGCCAGCACGGATGCTCCTGCTGCCTTCATTTCTTTTTCCGCTTGGCTAAGGGCTTCCTCCTCAATATCGGCCAGAACAACTTTCATGCCCTCTCGCGCACACTGTTCGGCAATGGCGCGCCCTATGCCACTGGCCGCGCCTGTGATGACCGCCGTCCTATCTTTGAACTCCTTCATACTTTCCTCCTCCACACAAAGTACCACAGCCGAGGCTTTGTGCTATGAACTTGTTGTAGTGCTGCACTTGTCTCAGGGGAATGGCACGAGCAGTGGTGGCCCAGGCAAGCCTGAGCATAGCTGGGCGGATTTGTAGCGTGCTGGGTCACTTCGGATACTCAGATTTTGGCGCTTCTATGCCCTAACCGCCCTCGTCGAATCTTCTCTTCAGCAGCTTCTTTAACCTGAAATAGGTGTCCACCATTTCTGGCATTCCCTGCCCCTGATATTTCTCGCCGTGTACGCTCTCGAGGATTTTCTGCGCCACAGGGAGTGTCAGCAAGGCGGCAATCACGGCCTGAGTCTTGTCGTCTATCATGATTTCCTCCCTTCCCTTGCTTATCCGTTCTCGCGCTCCACCCTTACCGGCGTGTTACGCTGCAAACCTCTTGGGGTAGTATACATACCGAGATGGAATATCGCAATTTGCGAAATCTGCCGGGAAAAACCGATACGTGGCAGGTGACGGCAAGGACTTTAATTTGACATGGATTACACAGAATGTGCCGTTTGTAAATTCCTTCACTCACAAGGTGCGGACCAATTCACGCTATACCTGTGCCTGTTCGATTTCCCTATGAGCAGGTTCACTGGTTCGGGATTAGTTCGAACAACGACGCTTGTCGAAGGTGCTGAGAAGTGCGACTTTGTTACCAGAGGGGAAGGTAAGTAAGACAAGGATGGCCTGCGGCGTTTCTTAAACGTGGTGAAACCTGAAGGTACGAGAGTCACCAGTGTATGTAGAAATCTGTAACTAGGCCAAGTGACTCCCAGCGATAGCTTCCCAGAATATCTTCTTGGGTTTCTAATTCTTCCCTCAGGGCCTCCAGTTCTTCGTGCATGCTCTGAAGCATTGCATACTCGTCGGGATCGGTGATAATGGTTCTGCCTCCTACGGCCTCCTCGTATGCGTCGGCTTTTTGCTCGTATACCTCTACCTTTTCCAGGTGTTCTTCCCACTGTCGCATCCACTGTTCATAGAACTCGTAATCGAAGTGGGAGGCTCTATCAATGCTTATGAGGCCGTATTCATATCCCTCCACTAAATAGGCTACCTTGTCATAGTTTTCGGTGGTATCCTGGCTGCCGGTGAATCCCCCCGACGTCGCAGTGTTGAGCCCCTGTCCTGTGCAGTCTATGAAGACCAACCCATGGTCTGTCGTGTTGAAGGCGGTCAATGCATGCCCGGGTCCGTCCGTGAAAACAACGCTCACATAGGCAGCCTTGATTCCCGCTGCTTCGGCTCTATCATGCAGCATGGCAGCAAAGTCGGCACACACGAAAGAGTCCCCTATGTAGGGTTGCTCGTCTGTGTCATCGTCCAGGACGAACCACCGGAGTAGCTCCCACGAAGGGTCTTCTGCCTGGGCGTTCTCATTGAGCTGCACAGGCCTGCCGTCTCCTTGTACAGAATTCAGGACATCGAAAACCTGCACGTAGTAGACCGTATCTCCCAAGATGGCTACTCCCAGGCCGGTTGCTCTCGCGTCGCTCCTGAGCATAGCTTGTCTAAGATCGTAATTCTCCAGGCAGTAGTCTACCTGCTCTCGGGCAGTATCTTCCCTAAGCTCAGGCGAGCCCCTGCTGAAGGTAGCCCGCCACGAGTTGCACAGCAAGTAGTTGAGATCGCTGGATTGCTCCATATTTCGGGAAAACCCGCTTGCTGAGTACCACCTCGCCAGTTTGTCCAAATCGGAGTCTCTGGCGAGGGCAGCGAGTCCAACGCTCTGCCTCTCCTCATTGACCAGCGTGTATATTGCGTCCTCTACCTCCGCTTCGGTGACTGTTGAAGAAACGATAGCTGAAGGCGTTATGCAGGATGCCAGGAGGGCCAGCGTGACCGTAATGAGTATGGTATATGCTATTCCTGTGAAACCTCGCGGACTCACTTGTTCTCCCTCAAACTCCAAAT
>CAZLCQ010000109.1:0-3402 GCA_964557995.1 uncultured Dehalococcoidales bacterium | reverse complement strand
TGAAGCTGACCATAGTCCTGGTCGTCGTGCTTGTGATTCTGGCTACCTTGATTGCTGCACAGCCTTAGTATCTGCAACAGATGAATCCCATAATAACCCTGACTACCGACTTTGGTTATGATGATGCCTACGTTGCTGCTGTGAAGGGCGCCATCCTGAACATCAACCCTGAGGCTACTATAGTAGACGTCAGTCATTCTATCAGGCCACAGGACATCCTCCATGCCGCCTTCATACTCAATGCCGCTTACCGTTACTTCCCCAAGCAAACGGTTCACGTGGCCGTTGTTGACCCAGGCGTAGGCAGTGAGCGCCGGGCAATAATACTGAAGACTCCCTCGGCTATTTTTGTCGCTCCCGATAACGGTATCCTCAGCTACATAATTGATGATGTGTTTTCTGTTGACGGTCGGTCAGTGATTGAACAAACACACGGTCTCACAGAGTTAGTATTCAAGAAGGGCCTCGAAGCCGCCGCTATTACCGATCCTCGCTTCTGGCGCCACCCGGTCAGCCCAACCTTCCACGGAAGAGACATTTTCGCCCCCGTGGCTGCCGGTCTTTCTTTAGGCATATCGCCTTATGAGTTCGGAGAGAAGATCAACTCCCTGCATGTTCTTCCTATAGCCAAGCCATCGGTTGACCCGGATGGTAATGTGGTTGGCCAGGTTTTGCATGTTGATCGCTTTGGTAACTTGATCACAAATATCACGAGCAGCAATATGTCCGGGAAGAACATCACGATTGAGGTAGGCACGCGGCGCATCCAGGGTATGACTGATTATTACGCGCAGGGGGAAGGGATGATGGCTGTGGTAGGCAGCAGTGGTTATCTTGAAATATCTCTCAGAGACGGTAACGCTTGCGACTTTCTAGAGATTGGGGTGGGAGACGAAGTAAGGTTGATTTCGGCGGCATAGGCAGCCCGCAGTAGAGATGTCAGTGCGGATTATCATGTCAAGGAGAATATTGCCGCTAAGATCAATGTTCCTTCCAATGCGACACAGCCGGGAACCATATCAATCTCGAGAGGCCATTTGCTATGCCGAGCATTTTCCGTTCTTGCCAGAAGACGCCTACGCACCGGCTTGACGCGATTAATCGAGTTGAGAATGTCACTCAGAAGGTAGTTTCCACCACCTGATAGAAGTGACAATATAGATGAACTTGTCAAGTTCTGAAAGACTAACCGATCCAATTTGACAGGTTCGTTACCGCAAGCTATTATGTGCTAAGTTGACTATTGTGGTCAACAATTTTGCTTGGGATTCAGACTTGAACGAAAGCAACTTCATGGGAGAGAAACTAATGGACAAAAGAACACGTCTAATAATTACGGTTATCGTGGCAGCAACGGTGCTGTTCCTGGCCTCATCCTGCACGACACCCACCAACAATCAGCCGGTTATCACGAGGCTGGAACCTGAGGGAGAACAGGTTGTTCCCTTGGGCAGTCTCCAGATGGTGTGTACTGCTTCAGACCCTGATGGCGATGAGTTAAGCTATATCTGGTGGACTAGCGCAGGCGAAATAACCGGGGGAGGAACTACCGCTACCTGGACTGCCCCGGCATCTGAAGGTTCTCACAATGTTACAGTCAAGGTAATCGATGGCCATGGTGGCGAAGCCATTGATTATGTAGTCGTTACAGTGAGAACCAACCGCGTGCCGACCATCACCAGCCTGACAGCTGATGCAGACTGGACCACTCCTTCGGGCAATCTCCAGGTAACTTGTAGTGCTTCAGACCTTGACGGCGACGAATTAAGCTATGATTGGTCAGCCACTGCAGGCAGTATCTCCGGCACAGGCCCCGCTGTAAGCTGGACTGCCCCCCAGGGAGTCGGCACCTACGAGGTTACAGTTGTGGTTACGGATGGCTATGGCGGCTCAGCTACAGAAACGCTATCTGTCAGCGTACTAACGGGGCAGCCCCCGACCATCGAAGCCTTGCTTGTCACGGCAGATCATTGCTACCTCAAACCATACTCTGGAGGATATTACGTCGGGAAAGCACAAATGTATGATATTGAGTGCATCGTTGCAGACACAGACATCGAAGTGTTTTACGAATGGTCGTGTACAGGTGGCGAGCTTTCTGGAGACGGTTCTTTGATTACCTGGACTGCCCCGGATGCGACCCTTGAACTTACGGTCACAGCAGTAGTGTCTGATATTAGCGGTAGTACAGCCAGTGAGAACCTGACCCTCAGCGTGGTGGCTTGCTCATACTGCATCTTTGGGTGTTAAGGGACAAATGGCGATTCGGGCCAGCACGAGGGTATTTCGAATTGCCACCTGCATACGCCGGACACTCTACAGGGAACATGCCTGAGAAGCGATACCATCACCCTGGTAAGGATGGTACTATGTATTATGGCCGGCGTGAAGGCTGGATAACAGGGATTCCATGAAGGGTAAGCTGATAAGAATCGCTCTAGTCACTGCAGGGGTGGTGTTGCTCTTAGCTTCATCCTGCACGACGGTAGCTAACCGCCTGCCAACTATCACGAAACTGGAAGCTGAGGCAGAATGGATCGCTCCTTCCGGTAGCGTCCAATTGACGTGTACTGCTTCAGACCCCGATGGCGATGGTCTGAGTTATGAGTGGACGGCGACTGCAGGTGATATCTCCGGCGCAGGCGCGACTGCAATCTGGACTGCTCCCGGAGAAGTTGGTATGTACGACATCACAGTTGTGGTCGATGACGGTCATGATGGGAAAGACACGGCTTTTCTAACTCTCATCGCATCAAACGGTCCTCCTCCCACTATTGAGAATTTGACCGTTGCTCCTAAAGAGCCCAAATACCTGAAGACGACCAGCACCGGGTACAAGGTCGGAAAAACGAAGGAATACTATATCGAGTGCATTGCTTCAGCCGTGAGCGGCGAGCTGGTTTATGAATGGTCAAGCAATGGTGGTGAAATTTCCGGTGCAGGCTCTCTGATTACCTGGACTGCCCCGAATACATCCGGTTACGTTACAGTCAGCGCGAGAGTATTTGATGACGCAGGTAATTGGGTGAGGAGGAACGTAGTTTTTGAAGTGGTGGATTGTTCACCATGTGAATTCGGATAGAATCCGGGGACAGACCACTATTTCGACCGAAGTATAGCCTTCCCGACGGCGATCTGCACACGAGAGACGCTTGACACAAAAGATGGCGAACGAGTTACTGAAACGGTGACTTTCGTCGGCGGCACAGAAGTGCTAATATATCCGATGCTCTGAACAAGGGCTTGAATGAAGAATGCCTGAGGAGAGACACTGATGAACAAGAAAAGACTCCCAATCATCATAGGAATTGTGGTGGCGGTAGTGGTGCTCGTAGTGGTGTTTGATACGCTGCTAGCCAATCATCAGCCAGCTATCGCCAGCCTGGCAGCGCCGGAGAGAGT
>CAZLCQ010000108.1:0-3427 GCA_964557995.1 uncultured Dehalococcoidales bacterium | reverse complement strand
CTGTTGCGTCAAGTCCCCAACCTGGTTTCCAGGTGTGAGGACCAAGTATTCAGTAAGCACGGGCTCACCACGGAACGACACGCAGTGCTTATGGCCATCAGACAGATAGATGGTCCCGTAAGGCCAACCGACGTGGCCCGCTGGTTAGACCTTAGCGTGAATAGCGTCAGCATGATAATCGACCGCATGGTCAAAGCTGGTCTGGTCAAACGGACGAGAGACAGGAAGGACCGTAGAACAGTGTTTTTGGCTGCAACTGACAAGGCACAGAAGGCCTATGTACTGGCAAGTGTGGCGGGCTGGAAGCTCATCCAGGAAATCCTGGCACCACTATCGGATAAGGACAAACGTACCCTGATCAAGCTGCTCGAAACGCTAAGAGACAAGACATACGATTATCTCGGTTCTGGAGAGGTTGCAGAGGAAGTCGAGAGAGCCGAGATGGACAACATGGCCCGCCTTATGAAACAGGCTGCCAAGCACAAGTCGCTCTCCACTCCTGAAGCCAAACGGCGGGGTAGTAGAAAGAGGAAGACCGTACGGTGAGGGCAATCTGCCTTGCTTATGCTAATTGGAGTAGAGCAGCTCGGCAGTGTGTGCAATAACCCTGCCACAACGAGCCATACTCTGCTATCTCAACTCACTGGCAAAACACCTTAGCCATCGGGAAATACTACCTACACTTTCATTAGTACACAAATGCCAGAATCGTGACCATAGACCTGACCGTGGATAAGCCCCTTAGATTCGTTTACCGTCAGGCGGTCATCCGCAGCAGGTAAGACGCGAGTCATAGTGACGTAGTTGACCTGCCCCTCTGTCCTAGACCCATTGAGTTCCCTAAGTCTGATGGGAATGCACAGCGGAGCTGGCCCAAACCTTTTGGATAAGAATGCACTATCCTGGGCACTGACTGCGTTATCAGGGAATTGGGATAAGTCGTGGACATGGTATAATGGAGGCACTGCTGGAGCTTGTTGACAACATAGTCTCTGAATTGGGACTGCAAGATTCAGACGAGTAGGAGGAGCAACATGATTAGAAAGAAGTGGCGGATTTCATTGAGCATAGCGCTGGTTGGGTTGTTCTGTCTGGTGGGTTGCGCAGGGCCAGGTCCAGCTCAGAGCCTCTCACAGGAACCAGACGTGCTGTCTCTGGCCGAAAGTGTCATGGATGACTCAGACCTGCTGGCCCTTGCGGAAGGTGCCACCGAGCAATCAGACCTACTGACTCTGGCTGAGAACGCCACACAAGAATCACCCCGACCTATTCTGGTGGCGCGTAGAGTTCGGCTATTTGAGAGGGTTCTGCAAAGGCTGGACAGGACGATAGAGCGAGGGCAGATTGCTGAGGAGCGGAGGGAGCAAACCCTGGAGAACGTCCGGATATCGCTAGGGGGCAACATAAGTGAGGAACAGAAGGCCCGGATCCTTGAGCGAGTTGAGGCTCGGATTGACAGGGTCATAGAGCGAGGCCTGTTCGCCGAGGAGCATAAGGCGGAAATCATGGGACGGGTCGAGGAGATAACTGCCAGGGCAGTAGAGCAGGGCAGATTAACTGAAGAGCGTAGAACGGAAATACTGGAGCAGGCTGAAGCCAGAATCGACGGAGTAATACAACGAGGTCAGCAAGCTGACGAGAGTAAGGCGCAGGTCCTGGAGCATGTCACCATGTCGCTAGAGGGCAACCTGAGCGAGGAGGACAAGGAGCAAATACTCGAGCGGGTTGAAGCCGGGATCGACAGGGTGATAGAGCAAGGCCAGCTTGCTGAGCAGCGCAGGGTTGAAGTCCTGGACAGCGCTGAGACCTGGCTACAGGAGCTAGTGGACCAGGGATTTCTCACTACAGAACAGAAAGAGCAGATTCTCCAACGGTTGACGAGTTAGAAGAAGCACCAAAGGATTGATCTCGCATATCTAGTGACCTCTAGGCTAGAGCGCTGTCTGCTGGTGGGGGCCGCCGGCACTCAAGTCGCTACTACGACCGTTCCCCGAAAAACGCTTGCTGAAGCCGAAGTCGAACGGGGTGCCTTATCCCTATCGCCTTTCTTTCACCAGTGTATGCACCACTGACGGGTCAGCCAGGGTCGTTATGTCACCCAGGTTATCGACATCACCCGCTGCGATTTTGGTCAGAATTCTCCTCATGATCTTACCGCTTCTTGTCTTGGGCAGACCATCAGCAAACTGTATCCTATCGGGAGTGGCTATAGGCCCGATCTCCTTTCTGACGTGGGCTACCAGCTCCTTTTTCAACTCGTCGGATTTTTGCACATTAGCCATCAGGGTAACAAAGGCATATATGCCCTGTCCCTTAATTTCATGTGGAATGCCCACGACTGCTGCTTCAACCACTTTGTCGTGGGACACCAGAGCGCTTTCCACTTCAGCGGTGCCTATCCGATGTCCTGATACGTTGATAACATCATCAATTCGACCCATCAGCCAGTAGTAACCGTCCTCATCAACTCTGGCTCCATCTCCCGTCGTATAAACACCGGGGAACCGTACGAAGTAGGTATTCTTGAACCTTTCTGGGTCACCATAGACCCGACGCATCAGGCCGGGCCAAGGCCGCTTGATCACCAGGTAACCACCTTCATCTACATCGGCCGGTGAGCCATCATCTCTGAGCACGGCTAACTCTATTCCGGGGAGCGGCATCGTAGCCGAGCCCGGTTTCATGGGAGTAGCTCCCGGCAGTGAGCTGATCAGTGCAGCGCCGGTCTCCGTCTGCCACCACGTGTCCACTATCGGGCATTTGCCTTTGCCGATCATGTTGTAGTACCACATCCACGTTTCGGGGTTAATCGGTTCGCCAACCGAGCCCAGGATGCGTAGCGAGCTAAGGTCATGCTTGTTCGGCCAGTCGTCCCCTTGCGTCATTATTGCACGCAGTGCAGTCGGGGCGGTGTAAAAGATATTGACCTGGTACCTCTCAATCATCTCCCAGAACCGGTCAGGGTGAGGATAGTTGGGGACACCCTCAAACATCAGGCAGGTGGCACCAGCAGCCAGCGGGCCATAAACGATGTATGTATGGCCGGTAACCCAGCCGATATCAGCGGTACACCAGAATGTATCCTCTTCCTTGATATCGAATATCCACTTGAAGGTCTGGTACGCATAAAGCAGGTAGCCGGCTTGAGTGTGGAGAACACCCTTGGGTTTTCCGGTGCTGCCGCTGGTGTACAGGATAAACAGCGGGTCTTCAGCATCCATCACCTCAGGCTCGCAGGCTGGTCTTGGATATCCGGAGTCCATCTCTTCGTGCCACCAGCAGTCGCGACCCTGTTCCATCTTTACTTGGATGCCGGCGCGCCGAACCACAATCACGTCTTCTACCGCCGGGCATTCTTTCAGAGCCTCATCCGCATTATCTTTACTTCGGATAATCCGACCGCTGCGGTAATAGCCATCGACACAGA
>CAZLCQ010000107.1:0-3440 GCA_964557995.1 uncultured Dehalococcoidales bacterium | reverse complement strand
ATGGTCGGGGTGAGTGGATTTGAACCACCGACCTCATGGTCCCAAACCATGCGCGCTAGCCGCTGCGCCACACCCCGCCTAGCTGAGCATTATAGTAGGTATGGAGAACCGAAGCAATCAACCTTGCCCAGTCGAAGAAATCAAGCTGCAAAGCAGGCTACCTTTGCCTTGAGCTTGGCATATTCTTCATTCACGTGCTCTTGGATTTCTTTGACTTCTCCCTCAAGCAAATGACGGAACCGGCCTTGTGGCTTCAAGTATTCCTCAACTGGCTTAAGCTTAGGGGGATCAACGTTTAATTTGTACCGCCCATGCTCCACTTCATAGAGAGGGAAAATGGCGGTCTCCACCGCCAGCTTGCCTAACTTCACACTCAAATTGCTGGGCGACCTCCAGCCCGTCGGACAAGGGGACAGTAGGTGCACATAGGCCGGTCCGTTGACTTCTGCACCCTTTTTGACCTTATTCATTAGGTCGAAGGGATAGCCAGGACTGGCTGTGGCTACATAGGGAATATTGTGAGCAGCGGCAATCTCAGGCAGGTTCTTCTTCCAGGTGGTTTGGCCGATGCTGAACTTGCCGGCAGGCGCGGTCGTGGTCGAAGCTCCATATGGAGTGGCACTTGACCTCTGGATACCGGTATTCATATATGCTTCGTTATCAAAACAGAGATACAGAAAGTTGTGTCGTCTCTCAAATGCCCCGGACAAAGCCTGTATTCCTATATCGCTCGTCCCTCCGTCTCCAGCCACAGCCACGCATTTGATATCCTTTTCGGGCATCTTGCCTTTCTTCATCAGAATTCTTAGCCCTGCCTCTGAGCCCGAAATTACAGCCGCAGTGTTCTCGAACAGCGTATGTATCCAAGGGACTCTCCAGGAGGTAACAGGAAGCGGCGAAGTGCAAATCTCTATGCACCCGGTGGCATTGCCGATTATTACATTCCTTCCCAAGGCTTTGCAGGCCAGCCTCAACGCCAAGACTTCTCCGCAGCCCGTACAAAAGCTGTGTCCCTCAGCGACAAACTCTTCCACTGGCACGCGATTCTTGCCGATCTTTACAGAATTCCCTTCCATTCTTACCCCCTTATACCTGTTACCTTTCCTCTTATACCCACCATCTCAAATAACTCCAGCGACTCCTTTTCTGCCAGCTCCCGACCCCGGTCAATGACGTACTCAAAGTCTTTAACCGACATGTCTCTTCCACCTAAACCACCTATAAAACTCACGACCGTCGGCCTGTACTTCTCATTGTATAAGGCCGACCTGACCTCGGAGGAAACGGGTCCTCCGGGACCACCGAAGGAAATACATCGGTCAAAAACGATAAGTATCTCTGCGCCCTTCACCGCCTGGATCAGTTCCTTGAACGGGAAGGGCCTCCAGAGACGCAAGTTGATGAGCCCCACCGGCTCTCCCTTGTCCTTCTTCGCATCTACGGCGGCCTTTGCCGTCTCGCTAAAACTCCCCATAGTGAGAAGCAGGAATTTAGCTCCCTCCGTTCTGTAGGCCTCGACGGGATCGTAGTAGCGGCCAAATATGTCTCCGAATTCCTGCCACCCTTGAAGTATCACTTCCTTGGATTTCCTCAACGCTACCTCTTGAGCCACCTTCGTTTCTGAATATATATCGGGGGGACCGAAGGCCCCATGGGTCATGGGCTTGTCGGGGTTCAAAGCGAAGGGATATTGAAATTTCGGCAGAAACCTATCCACTTCTTCCTGCTCTGGCAGGATAACGGGCTCTGTTACATGAGACAGGCTAAATCCGTCGAAATGGACCATCACCGGGAAAAGGACTCTGGAATCTTCGCCAACACGAAAAGCCCAGAGTGTCATGTCGAATGCCTCTTGATTGTTCTGGCAAAACACCTGGATCCAGCCGGTATCCCGAACGGCCATAGCATCGGAGTGGTCTCCCCACACGCTCAGGGGTGCAGAAAGAGCTCTGTTGCAGACTGTCATCACTATTGGATACCTCATAGACGAAGCAACGTAGACTACCTCATGCATGAGTTCCAAGCCCTGACCTGCGGTAGCAGTGAAGGTCCTCGCTCCTACCGCAGCAGATCCGAGGCAAGCGCTCATGGCTGAGTGTTCCGACTCCACAGGTATGTAAGCGGCCTCCAGTTCACCATTAGCCACCATCTCAGCGAGCCTCTCGGGAATATGCGTCTGGGGCGTTATAGGATAGGCAGCGATGACATCAACGTCAGCCATTCTGGCTGCCTCGGCAGCAGCATGAGAAGCCTCTAGTCCCACTCTCTTGCTCATTGTTCTTCCTCCTCTGTCATAGTTATAGCTTCTACAGGGCAAATATCAGCACAGATTCCACAGCCCTTACAGTAGTCGAGATCAGCCTCATAGTATCCTTCCTCAGTGGGTTTTATGGCGGCATCAGGGCAATTAAGCCAGCACAAAGCACATTTGGTGCACTTTTGTTTGTCCAGTATGGGCCTTTCCGTCCTCCAATCCCCAGTCTTTCGTGCGCTGGCACTGCCCGCTTCCTTGACAATGTTGCCGACTTCCAGATCCTTCCAGGTTAGATCGGACCCTGTTTTCAGTTTCTTCTTTGCCATCTCTCACTACTCCATAACAGTCTCTTTATAAGCTCTCTTCATGGCCTCGACATTTCCCATCGCCCGCTTCCCAAACCGTTCCTGTAGCTGTTCAACCATAGAATCAATCTTCACAGCTTCAGTGATTTTCAACAGCGCGCCTATCATAGCCGTATTAGTTATAGGCAGCCCGATGGTCTCTGCGGCGATTTTGGTGGCGTTGACTGCAGCCACGGGCCATTCATAGCCAAATTCGGACTTCAGTTGCGCCGGCGATTTTCGGGAATTGATTATGAGTTTACCATTGTCTTTGAGTCCCGAGGTTACGTCGACTGCACGCAACAGCGTGGGGTCGAGCACTACCGCGATATCGGGTTCATAGATAACTGTCCTCGTTTTGATGGATTTGTCACTTATCCTGAGGAAGGCAAGCACCGGCGCCCCCCTTCTTTCAGGCCCAAAGCTGGGAAACGACTGCGCATATCTTCCTTCGCTTATAGCAGCACGGGCAACTAGCTCTGCCGAAGTCACCGCTCCCAGCCCTCCCCTGCCATGCCACCTTACTTCAAGAATCTCAGCCATAACACAACGCCTCCTTACCGTACAAAGAGGAAGTTTAGTCTTGTCTTCTCATTTAGCTCCGGTATTCTTTGCAGCTACCTGAGGTATCAAGTCGTCCTCTTCTTGTCATTGTCAACGCTTGAAGGGTATACAGCAATCCTGTACCCCCACGAGATTGCTTTGGCTGGCTTCGCCAGCCTGGCAATAGCAAACGGGGAGACAAGTCGACCGGGCAACTAAACTTCTGAATAGCCCAACCACAAAGCGCCCCTGAAGGGACTCGAACCCTTGCACCTGGCTCCGGAGGCCAGTGCTCTATC
>CAZLCQ010000106.1:1507-3497 GCA_964557995.1 uncultured Dehalococcoidales bacterium | reverse complement strand
CTCGGTTGAGCCCTCAACTGCTCTATAGCCTTGAACGCGCTCAGTGACACTGACCAACATGACCTCTGCTGTGTCACAGCCCTTAGCCAATTCTTCTGCATGAGGAATTGCGCACTCGGCCAACTTGGAACCATCCAATGGAACTAGAATCTTCTTGTACATTTCTTACCTCCTTTTGCTTGTTGCTTGGTCGGCTTGGTAGAACTTAGATTCTCAGTTCTACTACCAGTATATCATTCCCTCCACATCAAAGCCACGTCTGACCTGTTGCCCAGGATTGTCGCAATTGCCGAACAGGAAGGCTTCAAAATCCCCGATTTGTCTGTGCCCGAGGCTTCCTTCGAGTTCTTGTGGGCTGGGTGCTGGGGCTTCCGTAGAAGGGTCATTAGCTAGCACTATCCTAGCTGGACGATGTACAATGAATGCAAACAAAGATGAATATGCAGCGATTCGATAGCAGAAAATGCAACGACTAGGAGAATTGAAATGTTGAGAGGGGGCATACCTATTGGCAAGGCTTTTGGGATTCAGCTGAGGCTTCACTATTCTTGGTTCTTCATCTTCGTACTGGTAACCTGGGCGCTGGCAGCTGCCTATTTCCCCGCATCCTACCCGACCTGGAGCTTGCCTGTCAGAATAGCCGCCGGTTTGATAACCAGTATCTTGTTCTTTGGCTCAGTCATGGTCCACGAACTGATGCACAGCATAGTTTCTCAACGGCAGGGCATACCGGTTCAGTCCATAACCCTCTTCTTTCTCGGTGGTGTTTCTCAAATTACCAGTGAACCTAAGCAACCTGCAGACGAATTCCGTATGGCCATCGTCGGCCCCTTAAGCAGTCTGATAATCGGGGGCATATTCTTTGGCGTTTACTTCGGATGGCGTAATGTAGACACTTTTGCAGTCCAGTTTATCACGGCTATTGCGTACTGGCTTGGATTCATTAATGTGTTTCTGGGCGTCTTCAATCTCATTCCTGGTTTCCCCCTCGATGGCGGTCGCGTCTTGAGATCGTTGATATGGTGGCGCAGCCGTAACCTGACAAGAGCCACGAGGATAGCTTCCAACGTGGGAAGGGCGGTAGGTTTTGTCCTCATCTTCATAGGTATCTGGTTCATCTTTACGGGTAACTGGTTTAACGGTATCATGCTGGCATTGATTGGCTGGTTCCTAGAGAGTGCGGCTGTTGGTAGCTACCGGCAGCTTCTCATGCAAGAAATGCTCAAGGGGCATGTAGCCAGCGAAGTGATGTCCGGCGACTGTGCTGTGGTTCCCCCTGATATGACTATTGACCACCTTGTGAATGGAAATATCCTGACCTCCGGACGCCGTTGTTTCCCTGTGGGCTCCGGCTCAGAAATCATGGGCTTGATGACACTGCACAACGTAAAGGAGGTACCTCGTGACCAGTGGACCACGGAGACCGTCAAAGAGGCTATGACGCCCTTTGACAAACTCAAGTGGGTGCGGCCGGATGAGGAACTTTCGTCGGTACTTCGAATCTTAACTCAGGATAATATTAATCAGGTGCCCGTGGTCCAGGATAACAAGATCATCGGCATGGTAAGCCGGGAAAACCTGCTCAACTTTGTCCACGTTCGCAGCAGGCTAGGCATGTAGTGTTCTTATGAACCTCATGTCGGTTTGACCATGGACATGCACAGGCCGGTTATCCGGCCCGTGTATTAGCTCGACCATCTGGGCTGCAGTTGTGTCAAAAGACGGATTGCCAGCTCAGGAACGGATAAGTCACACCTTCAACGATATTCCAAATGCAGGCAGGATTACGCGTGCCAGGATTGGCGACTGTCACTGTGTTCCACCCCGCTCCTGAAAAGGTTGCCACGCTCTTCATTTCCGTAGTGGTCTTCCCTATTCCACCCGCCGAGTCAGATTGTCCGCTGGTTTCCATGTCCCAGAAGGAGTTGCTCACGGTGGCCGTGTTGTATCCCACCAGGCCACCAATCTGTGTTGAGCCAGCCACGCTGCC
>CAZLCQ010000106.1:0-1407 GCA_964557995.1 uncultured Dehalococcoidales bacterium | reverse complement strand
CACGCTGCCCGTGGAATAAGAGTTGCTCACGGTGCCCCTGTAGTACCAGTTGTCCCCTGTGAGGCCGCCCACACGTGTGGAGCCATTTACACTACAGCCGGAATAAGAGTTGCTCAGAGTGGCCTGGTTCCATCCTACGAGACCACCGACACGCTCATCACCACTCACGCTGCCGCTGCAATACGAATTGTTCACGATGCCGCCATTATGTCCGGCAAGAGTCCCCGCCTGGGAAGCCCCGGTCACATCGGCATCGACCACCCCCACATTCTCCACGACTCCGACATTGTCGATGCTACGTATCCAGGAAATATGCGCGAACAAACCAACATAATCCTGGTCGGGGCGGTTGATAAACAAGCCCCTTATCTCATATCCCTGCCCGTCGAAGCTCCCGGTAAACCCGTCATCATATGTTCCAATTGGCTCCCATCCCCTTCCCTCGTTGGCTGTCCCACTGGCCAGCTCCACGTAGCCGGTAGTAGCAGAATCGAGATCGTTCATCAGAATATAGGTGCCACCAAGATCATTTCTGATGGCATCCAAATCATACCAGTCCCGTATTTCGATAGGACCGGGAGCACAGGATACCGTAACGGTAGTTAACGCCACCACTATCAAAAGGCTGCCAATTGTCTTCACGTATATGCCCTTCGTAGTCATATTGTATCACTCCCGAAGCAAGCCTCAATAGTCCTCTGTGCGCGCAAGCAATAATCTGAGTCAAGGTGCCATAAGACAAGCTTCTGTCGAGTACAGATAGTTCACCCAATCCCCTGCAGTTACTGACCTAAGTGTGGCCCCAGAAAAGAAGAAACACCATCAATTGCCAGCAAACAGATATCTGAGAATCTAGCTCTAGACATTTGTAGTGGGGCATCGTGGAGTCCTCTCATGACCCCGGTGTCACTGGTCTATCTGGACTAGCCCAAAATGGTCATTGACACCTGCTTCGGCGCTGCTACAATGACCTTCAAGGGGATACACGTGAAGAGAATTGGCATCTTCTTGGTTGTGGTAGCGCTGATTGCAGGGATGGTGGGCTGCGTTTCCTCTCCCACTCAGTACGGCCTAAGCACTCCTACTCATTACTACCTCACCATTTCTGGCAGCGAAGGCGGGGAAGTAACCACTCTTGGAGAGGGCACTTTCACCTGTAATGAAGGTGAGGTGATGGACCTGGCTGCAACCGCAGCCAGTGGCTACCGATTTGTCGAATGGACGGGCGATGTGGAGGCCATTGAGAATGTCGGGGCTCCCTCGACCACCATCACCATGAATGGAGATTACTCAATCGCCGCCAACTTCGAGGCTATTTCGGCGGAGCAGTGCAGTCTGACTGTCTCCGGCAGTGCCGGAGGGTCGGTCACTACGCCGGGTGAAGGGACATTCGCCTACGATGCCGGC
>CAZLCQ010000105.1:0-3510 GCA_964557995.1 uncultured Dehalococcoidales bacterium | reverse complement strand
ACGCCGTTGCAAGCAGTGCAAATGCGCTGGGCCCGCTCATACCTTGAGACCCAACCAGGCCCCTGCTCTCACTAGGAAACGGCACCTTACCGAGACCCATCCACCCAGTGTCCTTCAGCTTCTCGAAGCCCAAGGCCAGTACTACATCATAAACGCCGGCAGCCACAGCATAGGCTGCGTTCCTCATAGCATCCGAGCCCGTGGCGCACATATTCTCCACGCGAGTTACGGGTATGTAGTTCAATTTCAATGGCTCAGACAACAGTCTACCGGTATCACCGGAGAACATGGTCCCAACCCATGCCGCTTCTATGTCCTTCTGCTCTATTCCCGCGTCCTCATAGGCCTCCAGGGCCGCTTCAATGATCAAATCATCCTGTCCCTTATCCCATAGCTCACCGAACTTGGTGCAGCCCATACCGACTATCGCAACCTTATCTTTAATACTTCCCATGTCACCTCCTTACCGAATTATCGTGATTTTAGAACCTCACTGGCCTGCACTTCCACCAGTAGCTGTGCACTCCACCTACATAGTGCATCCACCTGAATGTCATCTCAACATCCTGACCACTCGTGGTTTCATCGGGCTCACGGTCTGTCATGTTGCATGAAACCCTGCCCCCACCTTCGAAATCCACAATACACACGGTGATCGGTGGGACTTCTGTTATGGCCAGATTGTCGTGAGAGAAGCTAGTGAGTTTGCCTTTCTTATCGGCGAAAGAGTAAGGCTCATACTGGTCTACTGCCTGGCACACCAGACATACTCTCTGCACCGGGTACTGAGGCGTTCCACAGTTCTTGCACTTTGACCCGTAGAGACAGAGCCCCCACTCCTGATCCCTCCACAGGGCTGAAAGAGATATGGTTGGCCGATCAGGACGAGACTGGGGCTCCATATACATAAGCCTTCGCCAGAGCACATACTTCTGATAGTTGGGCATCATACGCTTCGATTCCAGGTGATGCTTTATCCCCCTGCGATCTCGAACACTCTCAATCTGCCCATTAACCTTGAAGATCAACGCATCACAGCCATCGCCGTAGCCGCCAACGAGAACCCTGTCGCCCTCCTTGGTCTCTTCGAGCGCTGCCACCAGCAGCATTAGCGGCATAGCGGTACCAGTAAGACCGGTGCTCATGAACATGGGATCCTGAATCTGTTCGGGGTCGAACTTCAATATCCGCGCCGCCGCGTTGATGTGCCTTGGGTCATCCGTGAAAAAAGCGACCCTGGCAATGTCCTGCGACTTCAGGTCACACTTATTCAGCGCTGCGGTAACCGCCTCGGGGACCATCCGAGTGTAACCTTTCTCGCGTATAAAGCGTTCCTCATAGCTGCGGACGAAGGTATCCCTGTCCGACCTCCACATATCGAAGAAGTCCTCAGACACAGTGTGGCCTCCTACAAACTCGGCAGCCACCGCATCATTGCTGACCAGAACAGCACCAGCCCCGTCGCCGAAGAACATCTCGTTCATACCATTGGCACCCGCCAGACGAAGGTCCGAAGCAGTTACCAGAACATTCTTAGCCGACCCTGCCCTCACGGCATCCAGGGCCGCCCTCAAGGCGATCGTCCCCGCCCTCAGGGAACCACCAAAGTCCGCCGTAAGTATATCTCTGCGCAGAGCCATCGCCCCAGCTATAGTCGTCGATGCCTGCTTCTCCTTGTAGGGAGATGAAGTCGAAGCAAAGAACAAACCATCTATTTCCTGCCGGTCGATGCCCGTCGCACAGTCCACAGCAGCGGCAAAGGCCATGGTCAGGCTGTCTTCATCAAAGTTGGCAACAGCCTTCTCGCCCGGCACGGGAAACGGGCTCTGCCAAGCCTTAACAATCTCTGCCCGATCCAGCCTATACAGCGGTATGTAGGCACCATACGATCTAATACCTACCATTTGTGCCTCCTTTCACAATCTCGGCCGTAGCCAATTATAGCATAGGAGCTACTCAGCCACAATCCTAAGACCACACACAGCATGAGTGTCATTGGCATTAGTCAACAATCAATGAGCCTGTGATTTCTTACATCACCGATACCAGCAGCAATAGCCCCAGCCCTAGCGCGCCGTAACCTCTCAACTGGTACCGAGAAAAGACAGTGACTCTGCGGCATAGCGGTACACCGGGGCCAGGCCAATGCTCGTTACGGTAATAGTAGTCGCAATCGTACTGGCATTCGCATATTACTATTTCCTACGTTCATTCGGGACATTTAGGTGATTGTGCTCAGTTAGAACACAACCTAGACTTTTATTAGTGGAAGAGCAGGCAACTAGCCAATTCAGGCCTTGCTTCCAACTTATAAAAGCAGCAGTGACACGGTTATGACGCTTAAAGACACAATAGCTTCCTGTCTTGTCATCGCCCTGGGGGTAATCCTGGCCCTGCATTTTGTCTTTTTCTGGCTGTATGGCGGGGTATTCATCCACGAGAGTAACAAGGTCATACTGTCGATAGAAACAGCAATGAGCGTGGCGATTTTCAGCTTTGGGATAGAGCGGTTGCTAAGCTCTGCCAGTAAGAGACTCAAGCTAGGAGCTTCAGCTATTTCTCATGGCAACCTGCAAGAGAAAATACCGACTGCGTATACTACCTCACCCAGCGGTCTCCAAATAGTTCGAAAGGCAGCCATTCCAAACGACACTATGGCAATAACGATACTACCAAAAACCACCCTGTTGACCGACAGCGATGCCCGCTATACGGAGAACTGCACTTTCAAGATGTCCAACAACAGCACTGAAGATTCTGGCCATGTCTTTATTCACACGCCCCATACTGAACATGCCCACAGCGTACACACCGAAGCAACCTAGAAGTGTTATCTCTAGACATGAAGATATCAACGACAGCTACCAAGCCAAGCGAGTCAACCACATCGTCCCACCACCCTTTCGCACCAGCTTTTGCCAAAGCCATCTTTCTTCCAGACCATAATCCTCATCAGCTCAGCGTCGAGGGGCACTACTAAATTACTACTTCAACGAGTACTAATATCTCATTGTTAAGTTACCTGAACCTCATCACAATCAAAGTAGCACACTACAGTAGTAGGTGAACACGATAGGAAGCAAATAAGAGAAAAAACCCCAGGTCTCGATCTAGCTAGAAGGGGGGTGAACAATGCCAGCACTGGCAAGCCTCATAGCGAAACTCATGGCCATCACAGATTCAGCTTTGGACTGTTTTGTTACCGTAGATCAGTATACGGTCGGTGCATGTAACATTACACGGTATTCCGCCAATGTAACTGCCTGCGGTGATGAATTAGCAAATAGTCTATGCAACATGATCTTCTCTCTAGCCGAGATCGCAAATCAGCTTCTTGGTGCACTCGCAGCATCATAGATTTAAACAACCAAGCAAACAATCGAATCTCTTTTAACTACCCTAAAAGGAAAACCCTCCAGATGGAGGGTTTTCCTTTTCTATTACGTAGGCTTCCTTACTTAGCCTGGAATCTTTTCGCTTCGTTTACGCAGCTTCGGCCGGCTGCTCACC
>CAZLCQ010000104.1:0-3621 GCA_964557995.1 uncultured Dehalococcoidales bacterium | reverse complement strand
ACCTGCTGCGCCGTTTGCCAGCCAGGAAGGAGCAGCCGAGCCAGGTTTTCCGATTCCCTCCCGTTCCCCATTAGTTCTGTAATCTTGCTATCCATGTTCTCCTCGGTACCCCCCAGGGCCGTAACCAGTTCGACCAGAAATTCCCGTGATGCCCAATCTCTCTCCACGTGCAGTGAGAGAGGCGTAGGCACACCTTTTCCTCCTTTAAAGCTATAACTGGCCCACGTCCAAGCAGAGCAAGGTACGAATTTGCCATCAGGTAAAGACAGGGCAAGGTGGTAGCAATCCATGATATGGCTCAAGTTTTGCGTGAGACGCGACAATGAGAGATTCTCCTTTATCTCCAAATCCCGGATCATCTTTCTCACCCGCTCGACCAATATCCTCTGGACCTTACTTTCAAATATGTTGTGGGCGGATAAGGGATCTCCTCCCCAATGGCCCTTCAGCGAGTTTACTACCTTGGTCCCGAATTCCTTTCTCTCCCGTGCAAACTGTTCCCATATTTCCCCAAATCTTTCAGCTTCCACAATATTCTTGGCCATCATTAGGAAATAGCGTAGCTTGGGAAATTCACCACCTTCTCCCCGGCGCAAATTGCTGACGACAAGCCTTCCTGCGAGCTTGCTTAAGGTCGAAGGCTCCTTGTGAAGTGCAAGCGTGGAGAAATCCTCATAGCTCACTACCAGTGGCTCCAAAGGCAGGCAGGCAAAGTGCTCGGGCCGTGCATTTCCGGCTATCCATTCCCACAATATCTCCGTATATTCTGTCTCCTCCAACAGGCTAGACAAAGCCAAGATATCCTTTGGCCCGTAGTGTTGTTCAAGCTCGGCCAGGTTGGCCGCACCGAATCTGATGAGCAAGTTGGAGGGCGGATTTCGCTGCAGAATCCAAGAGGCCACCTCAGGTTTTAGAGTGAAGGTTTCCGAACGAGGAAAGTTCTGCAATATGGCCTCAGCAACCTTCTTGGTTCCATCCAAGGTTGAAAGATCCCCGCTCAAAAGGAGTTCGTGCATATCCTGCTCCACCTGGAGCATTAGCTTTTCTATGTTTTCGGCGATATCGGTGGAATTCGGCTCGTGAGGGATCTTGAGCTGTTCATGATAGAATTCCCCAAATTCCTTGTAGTGCCTTTGAAGAATATCGTTATAGATGCTATCAGTGCTTATGATCTCTTCGGTAGGCGAGGTAAGCTCCTTAGGCAGTATTAAGGGAACTCCAGGTATGAACTCGCGGTAAGTCACCATAGGCAGAAGTGGCTTGAGAGTATCTTCCTTGTCCCTCCATGCCGCCAAGAAGCCGGCCTTCCGTTTGATGAATTCCTCGATCTGCTGCTGAATCTCCCGCTCCGCCACCAGAGCAGTGAGTTGCTCTGCCTGGTCGAGGATAGTAGCCCCTGACCGTTGCTTGAACACCTCAAGCTCCTGAGCAAACCCGGCCTCCCTTGCATAGCAAATGGGGATGAAAGCATTCAAGACAGTGTCCTTAGCGAATTCCTGTTCTAGACAGTAAACGAGTAAAAAGTCATTAACAATCTCAGCCCAGAGGTGCGCAGGAAACCTGAAAGCCTTTCGGTCAGTCCCTGCTAGCCTCTGTAGTTCTATTGAAGCTTCTCTGGAGAGGATCTCTTCATATAAGCCCTGGAACTCGATGAAACCTTGTCTGTATCGCTCTATTGCAAGGGGGTCTGGTGCCACTTCTTCCGGGCAGTGGGACTTTCTGTCTCCGAAGATAGCCAGGGGGTAGATTATGTCTCCTCTTTGCTGCCACCAGTCTTTGCTGGCTGCAATCTGCTCAAAGATTACTTTGGTTTGCTGCCTCCACACACTTTCTTTGTCTGGGTAGACTCTACGAATCTTCACACCAAGGCTGGTTTCACAAATCTTCGCTTCGTTGATGATGGCCGTCGTGATGAGCTGGCTGTCCATGCCATACTCACCAACTTCATCACTCCAGATGTTGAGATCAGCCAAATAGATTCTGAGGAGCTTGCTTGAGATACCAAGTATTTTGCCTGGAAGTCCCCCTGCTTTCAGATTAAAGACGGAAGCGAGCAAAGGACTCACGAGGTGATTGGATACTGTATTATCAAGGTAGTGACTATTGAACCTGGGTATAACGAGGTCTACACCTTCTTTCTCTATCGGAATGATGAGACGACTTACCCATTCCGGAGCCAAGCCTTCAATTTCAGTTTTCACCTTTCTGCTATCAAGGTCGGGCTCAAATAAAGCTAAATCGGCGTTAAGCCTGTTCGCTATCTCTACTATTGCCTTAAGAGTCGAAGCTTTGTCCCTCGCATTTTCATTCTTCATGAGGAAGGCTATCATCTCTACTGCATGTCCCAGAGGTACTTCCTGAATAACGTCCAAAGCGTCCTTCCCTTCCGGCGCGCCAACGCACACAATAACGCATTTCTTGTCAGGGAAGAATTCTGAAAGCCCCTTTGCCGTGATTTTGCATACGTGCCCAATTGTATCGACTTCGTTTTGGAAGGGGATGCCCACCACAATGTTTGCATTTCCTATCCTCTCGGCTATCTCGAGGGGTTTACTAAGGGATTCCGCATAGGCTTTCTCAGCTAATGAGGTGCTCTTTTCAGTCTCTTTCAAGTCTACTCCTTGTCTCAATGGCGATGTATCTGGTAAGGCCACTAACCTAATTGAAATGTTAGCATCTATGCCATCGCCTATACAATATTGTTTCTGGTGGCCATTGTTACTCTCTTTCGTACCAGCAACTACGCTTCCCTTAACAAGCCAGAACGTTTATACTGAAAATGAGGCCGATAGGAGGCTACCCAAAGGAGACGGCACAATGAAAGTGCTTATTGTTCATTTTCGCTCCGCTCCCGCCGGGGGACTGCAAAAACATCTGGTAAATGTTGATCCCCTCGACTCGGCGGGCACTGACGGCGTTTCCCTGGAGATAGCCAAACGCCAAGCTTCCCTCGAAGGGATGGGCCATAAGGTAGCGATTTGCTCAGCATACGATTGGGCAGACTTCGCGATACCGGCATTGGAGTTTGACTCTGAAGAAGTGATGCTGATGATGCGGAATTTATTCGGACCTGGGCTGGTGGACTTTGCTAGCGAGGCAGAGTTGAAAAGCGCATTTGATGCCTCCTTACTGGAGCTGAGGCAGGAATTGGGCAAGGTGATTACGGATTTCAAGCCAGACATACTATTTGTCCACAACATGTTATCTCTTCCTGTGCATCCCGTCGCGACTGTAGCTTTAACCGACCTGCTCAGAGAGACCCGGTTGCCTTGCGCTGCGATCCACCATGACGTTCTAAGCGAAGGCGCCTACAAATTCACCCCGACATGCGATTTCGCTAAATCAATTCTTGAGGGATACTTTCCTCCAGTGTTACCTAATCTTAGACATTGGACGATCAACTCTCGCAATCAGATGGCTCTCAAGAATAAAGGCATCCAAGCCGAAGTGATCCATGATACCATGGATTTCAATCAAAAACTTGACACGGCAGAGCAAGCCAGGATTCGAGCCAATCTTCGTGGGAAATACGGTATCAAGCCAAATGACATCGTTCTCTTTGCCGGAGCCCGCATTGTGCCCAACAAGCAGACTGAATTGGCAGGGCACCTAACCGAAGTT
>CAZLCQ010000103.1:0-3631 GCA_964557995.1 uncultured Dehalococcoidales bacterium | reverse complement strand
ATAGGCATAGATATTGGGAGCCAACTGCTTGACCCCCGATTCCCAGGTCGGAACTGCGTACTTCTTATTCATAGTAGTGCCTCCTTTCTCACCCCATTTGAGTCTGATCATCCAGATGCATAGCAGCATGCAAAACACGCGGCACACAGAAATATCACCGGGTGAACGTGCGCTTGGGCGGCTTTTCTCCGACGCGATTTCTGAGGATGCCGATGCCTTCCACCTCCAGCTCGATGACATCGCCGGGCTGAATCCAGCGATCGAGCTCCATACCACAACCGCGCTCGACTGTCCCCGAGCCCAAGAAATCACCAGGATATAGCGTCTCCTCCATGGAAGCAAACTCAATGACCTGAGGCCAGGTCCAGTAAGCAGTGCCACTGTTGTTATCCGACCATACCTCACCGTTGACGCTGGCTGTCATACGGAGGTTCTCGGGGTTGAGTTCATCAGGCGTCACCAGGCAAGGCCCAATGACACTACAGGTGTCCTTGCCCTTAGCCGGACCAAGTCCGCCGACCATCATCTCCTTCAACTGGATATCACGGGCGCTGACATCGTTGAATATAGCGTAGCCGGCAATATATTCCTCCGCTCGTTCTCTGGGGATATTCTTGCCCTCCCTGCCAATATAGACTCCGTATTCCAGCTCGTAGTCCAGCAAATCCGTAAAGGCGGGCCAGGGAATAACTTCGTCGGGGCCGATGACAGTGTCCGGATTGCCCTTGTAGCATACGGGTATCTCATACCAGCCTTTATCCAGTTGCTTCTTCCCAGAAAAGCTGGCGTGGCCCTCGAATGTGAGATAATCCCGAAGGGAATTCGGTCGCGGCACCGGCGCCTTCAGCTTGACTTCACCGATCTCGTAGACTATCTTCTCTCCCCGAGGACCAAACAGGCCACCTTTGACCTGGCGTTTGACCGCATAATCGATGGTCAGCCTGGCCTTGTCTTTCCCCTCTTCTCCCCTCTTGAAGAAGGCAATCATGTCGGTCGGGACGATTGCCGCTGCCAGCTCGTAAGCTTCGCTGTTACCGTGCCTATCAGCCAGGTAGCGTGTGTAGCCCATATTGAGATCGATAATCCTGCTCTGGTGTATGGCTCCGATGCGCTGTATCTGGCCAACTGGTGTGGAGACTACGAAAGTCACTAGCTTCATTTACCACTCCTTCCCTTTCCCTTGCATACCGTTGCGTTTTTGTGTCCCATGTCGAGAGGTTACCGGGTGTTGCAGATCAAGCAAATGCGCAATCCGCTGCTCGGGCATACCCCAGACCTATTCCTGACCGCCCGATCGCCTAGACAGCCAGCCCACCGAAACCTTCACAAAGCCAGCCCGGCCTGGTATCCCTCGCTGGTAGCTTCCAGTATCCTCCGCGGTTCAGAAGAATTGCCTATGCACCGTATTTCAGGGACTTCGCCTTCCAGGGCTTTGTACAGGCCATCATTCGCCTTGTAGCCGACTGCTACGATGATCGTGTCGGCCGGAATAGTCTCTTTCTTACCATCCGCAGTAGTCACCAGAACGCTGTCTTCCTTTACCTCTTCGCAGGTCGCACTGGTCAGCAGAGTCACCTTCTGGCTCCTAAGCCCATCCATAAGGCGACGCCTGCTCATAAAGAACATGTCGTTGGCCATTCGCTTCAATATTTCGGTGATGGTCACTGTCTTTCCCTGTTTCACCAGATAGTGTCCCGTCTCACAACCAACCATTCCCCCACCGATGATGACCACATTCTGGCCTACCTTGGCTTTGCCCGAGAGCACATCCTGGGCAGTAACTACCTTCGATTCACCAATGCCAGGTATATCAGGTATTGCCGGAGTACCCCCTGTGGCTACGACAACGGCATCTGGTTTCTTTCCAGTGACGATTTCAACAGTGGCTTCGGTCTCCAGCTCAGCCTTCACCCCGACCTTCTCGGTCTGACTGACCAGATAGTCTATCCAGGGGAAGATATCGCCCTTGAACGGGGGTAAAGCGGCCAAATTCAGTTGCCCCCCCAGCTTGGCCTCCTTTTCGAACAAGGTAACCTTATGACCTTGCTTCGCTGCCACAATGGCAGTTTGCATGCCCGCCGGGCCACCACCGACTACCACCACATTCTTGGCCTTTCTGGCTGGTTTTACCTCATATGCCTTCTCTTTGCCCAAAGCAGGGTTGACAACGCAGGTTACGCCCTCGCCTCGTTCGTCAAAGGCCAGTCGCTCAATACACTCCATGCAGCCTATGCACGGGATAACTTCGTTGAGCCTTCCTTCAGCCACTTTGTTGGGCAGGTCCGGGTCGGCTAAAAGGCGCCTGCCTATGGCTATCAGGTCAGCTTTGTCCTCCTCCAGAATCTTCTCGCCAAGCTCAAGGTCCAGTCTACCCACCGCGATCACAGGCACCTTGGCTAGCTTTTTGACCTCCTCAGCCATAGGCACCAGGAAGCCCGGCGTATCCGAAATCGGAGCGCTCGTTATGTAAGACCCCACGCCATAGCCGGATACGTGAAGTGCTTGAGCCCCCGCCGACACCACCAGAGGTAACATCTGTCTGGTCTCCTCAATGGTGATGCCGTTCTCGACTCCCCATTCCTGAGCGTTGAACCTGACCCAGACAGGAAAACCAGGGCCTGCTTCCTCTTTGATAGCCTGAAGTATCTCTACCAAGAACCTTGCCTTGTTCTCGACCGAGCCACCGTATTTGTCCTTGCGCTGGTTAGTAGCCGAGGAGAGGAATGCAGAGACAATGTACTGGTGAGCGCCGTGAATCTCCACCCCATCAAAGCCAGCCTCTTTGGCACGTCTGGCAGCCGAAGCAAACCACTGCACCCTTTCGGCGATTTCTTCCACAGTCAGCTCATGAGGAGGTCCTGCCAGAATACCCATAAGCCTGGCGGGCACTATTAGGGGGGACGGACTCACCTGCACTGCTTTTCCATTCCAGTTCTCCAGTGTGCCATGCATTATCTGGATGGCTATCCTGGCATTGAATTTATGGACGCTATCCGTCAGTTTTTGCCATCCGGGAATGAACTTATCGTCTCCCAGAGATGCCTGATAGGATGGAGATCCCTGGAAAGATATGTTGCATTGCAGGCTGGGAGCGCTTCCTTCCACAATAATCAGTCCTGTTCCACCCCTGGCCCTTGCTTCATAGTAGTCGAGCATTCTCTGACTGACCGCGCCGCCTGCTTCAGCATAGTTGGTTCCCATCGGCGGCATGACTATGCGGTTCTTCAGCTTCATTTGGCCTATGCTTGCTGGCTCAAAAATCTTCTTGAATCGATTTGCGGTCATCACCGGCTCCTTCCTTTATCCGTGGATCGTATTCCATTCTTCTCAAGTCTACCACAAAACCAGAATCCGCCAGCCAATCCTTTGGTCTCAATCTGTTTTCACACAGTATTGTGAGCTCCAAAGCTTGAAATCGGATTCAAGCAAAAGCGTTGGTAGACAGGGATATTGATTATGATGGTATGATGGCCAAAAGATCCTTGACAGTGAAAAACCCTTCGCTTGGGGCTCTTGGCCCAAATGCTATAATCTAGCTGATGCCGCAGAAGTTTGCCCACCTTCACGTCCACACCGAATATAGCCTGCTTGACGGCATGTGTCGCATATCTCAGCTCATTGCCCGAACCAA
>CAZLCQ010000102.1:0-3671 GCA_964557995.1 uncultured Dehalococcoidales bacterium | reverse complement strand
GATGTACACCTCAGCACCTGAGCTGCGCTCAGTGAACACCGCCTCCCCCCCACGGTATTTCCTCTCTTCTGAGATCTGTGCAAGGGATTCAAGCTGGTGCGGGCTCAAACCTCGGAATATGTCGACCTTCTCCAGAATCTTTGTGTTGTCCATGGTAGCCTCCGGAACAAATGACTTTTCTAATATGCTCGCTGCTTTGTGAATACCCCATACATCCAGGCACCTCACTGACACCTTCTAAGATGAAGTCATTCCAATAGCGTTGGATTCTGGCTGTCAAGAGGATAGTCGTTGTCTTCCTGAAACCACACCGCCAACCCGTTTTGGAACAAATTGCCGTCGGAGCACTAGCCGGATCTAGTCTTGGGCACCTTTGGTCTACTTTCAATTACTGGACTGTGTTATCGGCGCTGCAGTATTCAGCATGGCGGAGTTTGAGGTTTTGGTTTGTATTTGTTGCAGCGCTACTCACACGGTGAACAGCCGCGTTAGCGACAAAGAACCAGTGTGAAGCGAGAGAACTGGAAGAAACCAAGCTGACTGGCTCCTCACCAGATAGAAGAAGGTTGTGCTTTACGATATAATTCACAATACGATGAGAGCTTTCGACTTGGAGGGTATAAAGGGGCAGGCAAAGAGCAATTTCACCAACGCCTGGATAGCTACTGCCAAACTTATCCCCACCGGCACAGATATCTCTCTGGCCAAGAAAGGCAAACCCCATCTGGTCCGGGAGCTAATTCAACGTTCGCGCCAGATTCTACTAAACCTGGGTCTCGACGAGGTGGAAAATCTGACACTGCTGCCCGACAGCGATGTAGTCAAGCAGTACGGACCGGAAGCTCGGGTTATCCTCGACAGGGCTTTCTATTTGGCGGAGTTGCCTCGCCCTGAGATCGGGCTGAGCGCAAGAAGGATAGCCGAAATAGGGAAAATAGCTGAGGGAATGGACGTCGACACATTGCAGACCATCTTGAGAAGCTACAAAAAGGGGGAGGTCGAGGCAGACAATCTTGTCGAAGAGCTTATTGCCGGACTGGGCATCACCGATTATCAGGCTACGGAACTACTGGACAAGGTCTTCCCTGAGATAAAAGAGCTGCAGCCGGTGCCATCCAACAAGACGCTGAGAAGTCACATGACAGCGACCTGGTTTCACACGCTGGCTGCATTGCAGTACAAGGCCAGCTTTCCAGTGGCTTTGTTTTCGGTAGGCCCCAGATACCGCAACGAACAGAGAGAAGATGCCCGTCATTTGCGGGTCCACCACTCAGCGTCTGTCGTGGTCATGGACCCCGAGATATCTTTGGATGCAGGAAGGGCAATTGCAGGCGATATCATGCAGCAATATGGCTTTTCCGACGTTAAATTTGAGACCAAGAAAGCAACGTCCAAATATTATGCGCCCGGGCAGGAGCAGGAAGTCTTCGTCAAACACAAAGGAGCCTGGCTCGAGATAGCTGACATCGGGATGTATTCACCGGTGGCCCTGGCCAATTTCGACATCAAATACCCTGTGTTCAACGCCGGATTCGGCATCGAGCGACTGGGTATGCTTATTTATGAAATCGACGACATGAGGAGGCTGGCATATCCCCAATTCGCTGTAGTTGAGTATTCCGATGAGGAGATAGCCAAATCCATCAGCTATATAGCCAGCCCCCAGACTGCCCGGGGACAGGGAATAGCCAGGGCTATCGAGGATACCGCTCGAAAGCACAAAGACGAGATTGCCCCCTGTGAGTTTCTGGCCTGGAAGGACGAATCCGTTGAGGTGAAGGTTTTCGAGAAAGAAGCCGGCAAGAGGTTAATCGGGCCGGCCGGTTTCAATGAAATCTGCGTTGCGGATGGCACTATCTACAGTGACGTTGTCCCTTCAGGAGTGTGTACAGGGATAAACTACATGCATGCTATCGCTATGGGTGCTGCAGCGGCGATAGAGAAGAACAACGATAACTTGACTTATCAGGTGAAGGGCATAAAGCATCTTTCTGACCTCAATCTAGAGATTCCTGAAGCTGTGCAGGAGCATATTGAAGGACAGCGGAAGAAGATAGGGGTCGGTGGGGCCGTATTTGTAGCTATAGAGGCCAAGAAACTCTAATCGGCAGCATCCAGGTCCTAGGGGGCAGGAACGTAGAAACGCGGTTGTTAGACACTCCCGACTGAAGGAGCAAGATGGAACAGAAAAGCAGCAAGTCACTACAGAAGCTTAGCGGGTTGCGCAGGGAACACAAGGGGCTTATTAACCTCATGCCTTTGCAGACAGGTGGGATGCTTACCGAGGCTGCCAAGGAGGCTCTGGTGGAATTCGGCGATGGGTATTCTGTGTGTGATTTCTGCCAGGGCGTCCTGTGTAGTATAAGCAACCCTCCTATCCGGGACTTTGTCCAGGAAGTCTTGCCTCCATTCCTGGGCTGCGAAGTTGCCACCATAACCCATGGAGCCCGCGAAGCCAAATTCATGGTCATGCATTCCCTAGCCAAGGCCGGGGATGTCATTCTTGTCGATGGTAACAGGCATTATACAACGTTCGTAGCCGCCGAAAGGGTGGGATTGAACATAATCGAGGTGCCCCATTCCGGGCATCCGGAATTCAGGATTGACGTTAACGAATACGCAGCGCTCATAAAGCAACATGCCCCCAAGCTGATGCTATTGACTTATCCCGACGGTAATTATGGGAATCTTCCCGACGCCAGAAGGTTAGGAGAAATCGCCCGAGAATACGATGTGCCCTATATCATTAACGGGGCGTATGCTGTGGGCAGAATGCCGATCAGCATGGAAGAGATAGGGGCCGATTTCATAGTTGGTAGCGGGCACAAAAGTATGGCTGCGGCCGGACCTGTGGGCGTAGTGGGAATGAAGAAGAAATGGGAACAGATAGTGTTGAGAAAATCGGGGAGGCATCGCAATAAGGATGTTGAGCTTCTCGGTTGTACTGTGAGGGGGGTCCCGATCATGACGCTCATGGCTTCCTTTCCCTATGTTAGGGAAAGAGTAAACCATTGGGATGAGCAACTTTCAAAGGCACAATGGTTCTCAGCTGAACTTGCGAAACTTGGCTTCATACAATTGGGCGACAAACCGCCCAGGCATGACTTGCTGCACTTCGATACCCCTGCACTCTATGAAATCTCCAAGCGGGTTCGGGAGAGAGGATACTTCCTTTACAAAGAACTAAAAGAAAGAGGCATCTGGGGGCCACAGCCAGGTTTGGCCAGGTCTTTCAAACTCTCCACCTTTGCTGCTGACAGGCAGCAGCTAGGCTTTGTCATAGATTCCTTTAAGGCTATCCTGAAGAAATACAGCTAGCAAACCTGAGCAAGAATGTCGCGGTGCCTTTGGGCATGGTCTTCTTTTGACCGCTGAAAAGATGCCTGAAATGACGGAGACGCTATATTATCTGTGCTCATGATTACAGCGTCCTCCCCATCGCTGGAATAATACTTGAGGCGCCTCCCAGTCACCTGGAAGCCGTATTTCTTATAGAGCTCCTGAGCTATTATGTTGGAAGCTCGCACTTCCAAAGTGATTACGTTAGCATTTGGTATCTGTGCTAGCTCGATGGTCGCGATGAGCAGACCTTCACCTATGCCAAGTTGACGATACCCATTTCTCACACCGATGGCAATGATGTGAGCCTCCCCCACCATCATCCAGAACCC
>CAZLCQ010000101.1:0-3680 GCA_964557995.1 uncultured Dehalococcoidales bacterium | reverse complement strand
AGCCGCCAGGGACTCGAACCCTGAACCTGCTGATTAAGAGTCAGCTGCTCTACCAATTGAGCTAGCGGCCCGAGGTAATCAGGTAATGTTAGCATCAAGGATACAGTCCAAACAAGTGTACCACCGGCGAATGAATTGAGTTCACGGTTTATGATAGAATGAACCCTTGCCTATGAAGATATTCCGTGAGATCGCCATAACTGTTCTTATAGCTCTAGCAGTTTTTGCCGTCCTTCGGCTCACCATGCAGAGCTACACTGTGGTAATGTCCAGTATGGAGCCCAATTTCTACCAGGGCGACTGCATTATGGTTAATAAGGTGAGCTACCGCTCCTCGGGTCCACAGCGAGGGGAGGTTATAGTCTTCAACCCGCCGTTTGATTCTCGGCACCCTTTCATCAAACGCGTTATTGGCTTGTCCGGGGAGATCGTCGAGATTAGAGATGGCAGTGTTTTTGTCAACGGCATTGCTTTGGACGAGGAATATATCATGGCGCCGCCGAATTATACTATGCCGGCCACGGGAGTTCCCGAGAACGAGTACTTTGTTCTCGGTGATAATCGCAACAATAGTAACGATTCACATACCGGCTGGATGGTACCGCGGGACAATATCATCGGCAGGGCCTGGTTTGTCTACTGGCCGCCAAGCAGATGGAGAGTAGTTAAACATCATAGCTACCCGGAGCTGAATGGAGCCGGTGAACAAGAAATGCTGGTCACTCAGGCACCAGGGGTGAGAATTGGATGATGAGTTACTGGACATATTCAAGACGGCTGGAGCAATAAAAGAAGGCCATTTCTTGCTCGCCTCGGGATTACATTCGCCCGTTTACTGGGAAAAGTTCCGCATCTTGCAGTATCCCAATCTTACTGAGAAGCTGTGTCGCCTTGTCGCCGAACACTTCAGAGGCCAAGAAATAGATGTAGTTGCTGGACCGACCACCGGCGGCATTATTCTGGCCTTCGAAACGGCCCGGCAACTGGGAGTGAGGAGCATCTTTGCCGAGAAAGAGGGGAATGTAAGGGTCTTCCGGCGTGATTTCGAGATTAGGCCTGGCGAACATGTCCTTATTGTTGATGATATCCTGACCACAGGAAGCTCGCTCAGAGAGACAATAAGCGCTGTAGCTAAGCTGGGAGGCATTATCGTTGGTATTGGAGTGCTGGTCGACCGCAGCGAGGGCGATTTAGACTTTAGCCTCCCTTTCTTTAGCTGTCATCGTGCCCCCACCGTAGTCTATTCGCCTCAAGAATGCCCTCTGTGCGCCGGTCACATTCCTCTCGTGAAGCCTGGTGCCCCAAGCTAGCAGTCGGTCCTGCATAACTTACCCAGAGCAGCGGTCAACTGATTACGAATAGACTTGCTTGACACTACGATAGAAGAAAACCTACAATACCGATGATGCCGAGGTAGCTCAGGTGGTAGAGCAGCGGACTGAAAATCCGCGTGTCAGCGGTTCGACTCCGCTCCTCGGCACCAGCTATGAGGCTGCAAAGCACAATCGGATTAGTAGCGCAACGCCCTGTCATAGAGGTAACTGGGACTTCGAGGTTAAGCTAGCCGAAGTGGCGGAAAGGTAGACGCGACAGTCTCAAAAACTGTTGGGGGGCAACCCCCGTGTCGGTTCGAATCCGACCTTCGGCACCATGGCTTGAAGTGTAGACAACTGTCAGTGCCGGGTTGTGTAGCGGTAGCACAGAGGACTTTGGATCCTTTAGCCCAGGTTCGAATCCTGGCCCGGCAGCCAACTAGGATCAGCAGCACAAGACGGGACGTCTTGATCGCAAAACAGAGACTATGACGGAAGATGCCAAGCACGTGACTATATATACTGATGGGGCATGCATCGGTAATCCTGGCCCTGGCGGGTACGCAGCAATACTCCTCTATCAGGGTCACAGAAGAGAGCTTTCAGGGGGCCATCGCAGGACCACCAATAACCGGATGGAAATAATGGCTGCGATTGCTGGACTGGCGGCTCTGAGAGAGAAATGCAGAGTTATGCTACATAGTGATTCCGAGTACCTGGTCAACGCGATGTCGAGAGGGTGGGTCGATAGATGGCGAGCAAATGGATGGAAGCGCAATAAGCGGGAGAAGGCGCTGAACGCCGATCTCTGGGAGAGGCTCCTGCCACTGTGTGAGTATCATCAGGTGCACTTTGATTGGGTGAAGGGCCATGCCGGAACCCAAGAAAACATACGCTGCGACGAACTAGCCACGCAAGCTGCCCAGCGACCCGATTTGCCTGTCGACGAAGGTTACATATCGCAGAGCGAAGCACAGTGAACAACAGCATATGTTACACTGCGGATTCGCTGCGGCAAAAGATCGGCATGAAAACCGGCTGCGAACCAGATACTGCAGGAAGGCCATCTTGAGGAAAATCCCAAAAGATGCCAAAATCAATGCTGCTGAATTTGAGTGGTTGCGCTACAGTGTTCATTCCCCGGTAGCTCAATGGTAGAGTGGGCGGCTGTTAACCGCTTGGTTGCAGGTTCGAGTCCTGCCCGGGGAGCTGAGATTTCATCTCAAAATCCCCATAACCACTCTGTGTGCTCCCAATTCCCTAGACAGCTTGGAGGGTGATATAATACAGCAATAATATGATTCAGGCTTAAGAAATTAGCGACAGAAAGGGAACGAGAAAATGAGCGAGACCGAGACCTTTGAACAGTTAAAGAAGTTGATCGTGGAGATGTTGGAGATTGATGAATCAAAAATAGTGCTCAAAGCATCATTTGCTGATGACTTTGAAGCCGATAGCCTGGACTTCATTGAATTGATTACCGCAGTCGAAGACACCTTCAAAATCGAAATCCCCGATGAGGACGCTGAAAACCTGCAAACTGTCCAGGACGCACTCGACTATATCGAATCGAAAATCTAGAAAGCAGCCAATGCTGGAATAAGCATTCTTGCCTGTTTCTTTTCCACCTGCACCGATGCGACCGAGCCAGAAGACTAGCCACAAAGACTTCTCAGGCTGAGAACTGAACAAGCGTGAACAGAGTACCTAGAAGAAGGGTAGTAATCACCGGACTGGGTGCTGTTACCCCCTTAGCTACAGGTGTTGAGGAATCCTGGCAAAGGCTGTGCCAGGGCAAATCAGGGGTAGCCAGAATCACCAAGTTTGATACTTCCGGTTTCAACGTGCAGATCGCTGCCGAACTCAAGGATTTCCACCCTGAAGATTTTCTAGACAAGAAGAAAATCAGACGGACAGACCCCTTCATACAGTACGCGCTGGTGGCTGCTCACTTGGCAATACATGATGCCGGACTGACCATAAGTGGGAACAACACCAGCAGGGTAGGAGTAGTGCTGGGCTCATGTGCTGGCGGCCTGAGCATGTTCGGAGCGAACCTTCTTACCCTTCGTGATCGGGGGCCAGACAGGGTCTCTCCTTTCTTTATTCCTGGATTCCTACCCAACATGGCTGTAGGTGAGGTCTCCATGGAGTTTGGCATCCGGGGGCCGAGCAAATGTGTGGTTACTGCCTGCGCGACCGGAAGCAATTGTATCGGTGATGCTCTGAGGCTCATTCAATATGACGAAGCAGACGCCATGATCACTGGAGGGAGCGATGCCTATGTTATCCCCATTGCCGTTGCCGGATTCGACAAAATGAGAGCCTTATCCCGAAGGAATAATGAGCCCGAGAAGGCGAGCCGTC
>CAZLCQ010000100.1:0-3721 GCA_964557995.1 uncultured Dehalococcoidales bacterium | reverse complement strand
GTACAGAGCGGTCCTGTCACCATATCAGTGATGTCTAATACGCGAACCCCGCTTAGGATCTTTTCATGAGTCTCTTTTTCCATTTTCATACCCTTATCTGATGTGCCACCATAAAGGATACCACTTCTTAAGTTAGTATTGCTGGCATTCTAGCCTCAGGCGCAGGTGGCCGATAGTGCACAGAGCTATGAGGACGTATCTGATTGTACTCTTTGCGCCACTGCTCAGTCAATACCTTCGCCTCCATATTTGTTCTAACGTAACATTATAGTGGAAAGTTATCCAACAAAGTAGCGGAATGTTCAGTTGTCCGATGAAGCCTCAATGTACCCTCAACCTTCACCCAATTAGCAAGTGGTATAATTGTGACCACGATGTATGCTGTGGCTGATGAATAGTCCAGCCAGCGGGTCTGAAATGAGGAGAGGTATGGGCGAATGAGAGACGCAGAAATTGATGAGGGGGCAGGGTATATCGGATTCGATGATGCCCTGCACATGGTACTTGCCGGCACCAGTCCTGCAAAAACAGCAGTCCTATCCCTCGCCTTTTGCACGGGATATGTCAGCGCCAATGATGTATTTGCACTCGTAAACAGTCCAACTGATAACGTATCCCTGAAAGACGGATTTGCGGTTAAGGCTCACGACGTAGAAAATGCCTCTCCCCAGCACCCAATAAAGCTGAAAGTACTGGGCTCTGTGTTCGCCGGCAGCAACTTCAAAGGCCGGCTTGCTGACGGCCAGGCGGTGCAGGTCTGCTCTGGTTCACCGATACCGGCGGGAGCTGATGCCGTAGTGTCCGCCGAGTTTTGTCAGGAAGTAGACTCTGAAGTTCATATCAAAGCCGGGATTGAGAAGGGCAAGAATGTGTTTCATGCAGGAGACGATGTCAGAGCCGACGCACTAGTTCTTGAGAAACGGAAGGTAATCCTGCCGGCCAGATTAGGACTCATCGCAGCTGCTGGGGTAAGCCACCTGGAAGTATATAAAAAGCCGAGAGTCTGCCTTATTGCCATAGGTGATGAGGTTATCGCCTTGGGACAGACGCTTAAGGAAGGGCAACTTTATGCCAGCAACCTGGTTGGTACTGAAGCCTGGTTATCCTGCTTTGGTATACCGTACACAACCACCATAGCGGCTGACACTATCGACTCCATCAAGAGTGAGTTGTTGAGGGTGTTCCCAGAGGTCGATGCTATTATCACCAGCGGCGGAGCCTGGCGAAGTGAACGTGACCTTATTGTCAGAGTGCTGGACGGTTTGAGATGGAGGAAAATATTCCACCACGTACGCATGGGGCCCGGTAAGGGCATGGCTTTTGGAGTTTGGAAAGACAAACCGGTTTTTTGCCTACCGGGTGGTCCTCCCAGCAATGAGATGGCTTTCCTGCAACTGGCGCTCCCGGGAATATTGAACATGTCTGGTCTGACTGGAAGCCCGCTGCAGAGAGTCTCAGCAGAATTGACTCAGGATGTAAAAGGTAGACATCGAGCCTGGACGGAGTTCAAGAAAGTAAAGCTTGATTGCAACGAGAACGGGGACTATTCAGTGACACCGTACTTCGAGACAAGCCGTCTGAAGTCAATGGCGGATTCATCTGGCTTGGTCTGTAAGCCGGAAAGAGTAGATTTGCTGTACCGTGGTCAGATCATAGACGTCCAACTTATGATTCCCAGCTTTGCCGGGATTTCGATTAGAGACCCAATGTAATATCCGCTATGACAAAATAAGGACTCACTATCCAGAGCGGCCTCAGCAGTCTCTGGACCTAAGAAATTTTCACTCTTGCAGGCCTCGCCGCACTTCGGTCACAAATACTTGTTTTATTACCTCACTACACGAACTGACGGATTGTTACCCGACATCCCTCGGTTTTGTTTAATGGCTTGTTCTTTATCGTCACCCAGATTAAGTGGCATTAGTACGGCCGCAAGCAGAACTAGTAGGTTTAAGAACGAAACCTGCTCTTCTAAGGAATTGTCTGTCCTTTTTACTCACGATGCCTTTGGTGTTATTATGGGGAACGCTAGGTGTGTAAGCAACGAGTTCATATACAGGCGCCAGTTTATACCCATATGAATGTCTTTCGGTTCCATTGAATTGCAGTGAACTGGAAATCTGCACCCGAATAGAAAAAGGGGAAGGTGATATGACTAAGAAAACAGAGCAGGAAGCAGAGGTAGAGGTATTGGTGAATTGTGCCAAGTGTTCGCGGCGCGTATGCAATACCAGAGAATGGGACAAGGGACCAGACAATTGTCCTTCTAAGATAAGAACAGAGGTTATCAGGAAAGCCACCAAGAAATGCATTGGCCTTGAAAATCTCATGCTTGCCTACAATGCCTCTAAGCAAGAGGCATCTTGCTATGTCAAGCTTCCCCATGCCCCCGAGGTTATTTCACCTACGAAGAGCAGAGTTGAGGAGATCATGGAGTTTGCCGAAAGAATGCATTATAAGAGACTGGGTGTTGCTTATTGTGTGGGTGTTCAGTATGAGGCCGGTCTACTTGTACCAATCCTGGAGAATAGAGGATTTGAAGTTGTGTCGGTTTGCTGTAAATGCGGCTCTGTGCCCAAAGAGGAATTGGGCTTCGAGGAGTGGGAAAAAATCAGTCCTGGAACGTTTGAGGCCATGTGTCATCCATTAGCTCAGGCAGCGATCCTTAATAGCTATAATACAGAGCTCAATATTATGGTGTGCCTCTGCGTAGGACATGATTCATTATTCCTCAAGAACAGTAAGGCACCGTGCACAGTGCTTGCCGCTAAAGATAGGGTATTTGGACACGCCCCGCTACTGGCTCTCTACCTCTCTAGGTCATATCACCGCCGGGTGATGACCAAACATGCAGAACCAGATGCCTATAAGCAAGCTGAATGTGCGAAAATAGGAGGAGAGCCAGATACAATAACTGTGCCAAGACCTGGGCAAGGTGGTGGCTGATAATGCTATGTCCGTTCTCAAGGCGTATGAGGCTTCTTCAAGAAATGGACCAGGATCTAGCTATGGCGTGACTTTTGCTTCTCTCGTTGCACAAAAACTCAAGTTGTTGATTATCTATCTACGGTAGCAGGCATGAAATTCAAGAAGAGAACATACAAGAACCTGAGAGATTTCTTCAGCGACTTATGGTTTCCAATCAGAAATAGGAGTCAGCTAAAGCAAATAACACGAAAAAGACTAATATCATCTGCCTTTCGGGAGAGGCTGATGCTGGCTGTTACCGCAGTCAATGGCTGTCGCTATTGCTCTTACTTTCATACCGGACAAGCATTGAAGAGCGGGATTACTGCGGAAGAGATAAGCAATCTACTAGCAGGGGATATCGATAACTGTCCACACGATGAGACTGTTGCTGTAGTCTATGCGCAGCACTGGGCTGAATCTGACGCTCATCCGGATCCGGAAGCTGTCCTAAGATTGCAGCAGACATACGGTCACGAAAAAACAGAAGCGATTCATTCGTTGCTGCGTATGATTCGTATGGCTAACCTGTTGGGCAACTCCTGGGATTACTTGATATACCGCATATCTTTCGGCAGGAAGTGAGGGCTTGTTGCCTAAGTCTAACCTGTGGTATGTCTTGGGCACCACACACAAAACATTGACTACTTCTTAGCTAACAGGGTAATATTTTCCATAAGCAATAGCATTTTAAGACCAATATCAAGGTGGGTGATCAATTGTGTGCGTCAGGGAGTTACGATAGTTCCCACGA
>CAZLCQ010000099.1:0-3828 GCA_964557995.1 uncultured Dehalococcoidales bacterium | reverse complement strand
ATATGCTTAATGTCAGCGGCGTTTCCAAGTCATATGACGAACACGAGCTCTTCAGTGGGCTTACCTTCACTGTTGGCATGAGCGATCGCATTGCGGTCATTGGGCGGAACGGCACCGGGAAGACCACCCTTTTCGAAATCATAACCGGCAACATCATCCCGGATTCCGGAAGCGTGTCTGTACGACGCGACACCGCTATCGGTTATCTTCGTCAGGATGTCCAACCATCGTCGGAGCGTAGCCTGCTGGAATACGTGTCTGGCTCGTCCGATCTGGTCAGTAGCCTTGAGCATAAGATCGCGTTGGTGCAGGAAGACCTGGCAGAGGAACAGGACGAAGAAACGGTGAATGGCCTGTTGAGAAAGCTGGGTGAGCTGCAGTCGCTATATGAGGCGAAGGGTGGCTATAGCTCCGAACACGAGGCCAAGATTATCCTCACCGGAATGGGTTTTGCCCCGTCGGATTTCGAGCGCCCGCTATCTGAATTCAGCGGGGGCTGGCGGACACGTATTGAGCTGACCAGGCTCCTCTTCCTTAGTCCCGATGTCCTGCTGCTGGACGAACCTACCAACTATCTCGATCTGGAGACGCAGCGCTGGTTTGAGACCTACTTGAAGCGCTATCGCGGTGCTGTTCTGGTCACGTCGCATGACCGGGCCTTTCTCAACAATGTTGTCAGCAAGGTCATAGCTCTTGAGGATGAGGCCGTTATCTTCCACCATGGAGACTATGATAGCTACGTTCGCGCCCGCGAGAAGGATATCGAGACTCGCAAGGCAGCCGCCCGGCGACAGGAGGCAGAATTCAGGCGGCAAACGCGTTTCATCGAGCGCTTTCGGGCCAAGAACACCAAGGCTTCTCAGGTGCAGAGCCGTATCAAGCAACTGGACAAGATTGAGCGGATTACGGTTCCCCGGGCAATGAAGAAGATACACTTCAATTTCAGAGAGCCCGCGCGCAGCGGTCGTGTCGTAATAGAGCTCAAGCACGTTGCCAAGTCTTACGGCCAGCATGTTGTATACCGGGACCTTAACATAATGCTGGAGCGCGGAGATCGGGCCGCCTTAGTAGGCGTGAATGGGGCCGGCAAGACAACCCTTCTGCGCATGTTCGCAGGTGTTTTGCCTTTTGAAAGAGGCGACCGCGTACTCGGGCACAATGTGACTACGGCCTACTTTGCCCAGTACTATATAGAATCTCTCAACCCCGACAACAGCATGATCGAGGAGTTGAGGAGCGCGGCACCGGACGAGCCGGAACAGCGCTTGCGCGGTCTGGCCGGCGCATTCCTGTTCAGCGGTGACGACGTAACCAAGAGGATATCGGTGCTCTCCGGTGGGGAAAAGACGCGCATTGCTATTGCCAGGATGCTGGTAAGGCCGGCTAATCTCCTTCTTATGGATGAACCGACCAATCACCTGGACATTGCGTCCCGCGAGATTCTGACCGATGCCCTGGACGCTTACAAAGGGACCTTGTGTTTTATCACTCACGACCGTACTCTTATCAGGGAGATCGCCAACAAGATAATTCAGGTGAGGGACGGCCAGGTAACGGTCTTCCCGGGTAGCTACGATGACTATCTATGGCGGAACAGGTCGCCGGACGGTCAAGCCGAGACCACGGAAACACGGCCCCGTATAGGGCAGTTACGTCAGCCATCGACGGCCGTGAGAAAACGCCAGCGGAAGGTACTCGAGGGCCAGCTGCGGAACGAGCACTACCGCGCCATATCGCCGGTAAAGGAACGCATCACAGAGATAGAGCAGGAGATGTCAGCGAACACAGCGCGAATCGAGGAAATCGAAGCTCTCATGGCCGACCCCTCCCATTATAAGGACTCCCGTAACGTAGTTGCCGTGAATCGTGAATATGCGACGCTGAAAGAAAACGTGGCCAGGTTAACGACCGAACGTGAGGGTCTGGTGAGCGAGGCTGAGCGGATAGACGCGGACTACCGCAGGAGACGGGAAGAGTTGGCGGGATGACTGTGCGGGACAAGAATGAAAGGCCTGACGAATTGTCTGGCTGCTTGGGCTTCAGCACTTCCTTTGAGTCTCATCCCGGAGGCAAAGCTGGGGGCTCACGCCACAAGCTGATGAATTGTGGCATCACTTTTCGCTATTCTGTGAACATATTCCTTCGCTTATTGTATACGGTGCCATCAGCTAGAAGGAGTCCAGTTTTGCTTGATCGTACCGTCGCCGTTAATCCGGTTCATCGAAATGAATATGATCAGGTATAAGACAGTGCGGACACGTGGGCCAACCGATCATTCTCGTACTCTCGTTTCAGGGACTCTTCTTCTCGAGCGTTTCAAAGCTTTGATAATCTCATGAGCTAGTAGGAATATAGCGGCTGCAGCGAGAACACTTGCCCAGTCACCGAAGGTCAAGGGAGCAAATCCTAAGAACCCATTGATGAAAGGGGTGTATATCACCGTCATTGTGAATCCGATTGAGATTACAATCGACCACAGTAGCGTCTTGTTACTCCAGAAATTCCTGTTGAAAAATGAATCGTAGTTATACCTTCTGGATAAGATATTGGCAAACTGGCAAAAGACGATAGTAGCGTAGCTTAAGGTAGTAGCCCTTGAGTAAAGAACGTGTGTCGCTGTAAGTTCAGCACCCGTGCGCCCCATAAACACTACGAAATTTGCAAAACCGAGAGCTCCCATCAGCAATCCCAGGAACAGGACCTCGAACATTGTGTTTCTGTTCAGGATGTGTTCTTCCTGTCTTCGGGGCGGAGAGGTCATCATATCTTTCGAACCCGGATCAAAGGTAAGGGCGGTAAGCGGTAATATCTCTGCCAGCAGATCAATTGCCAGTATTTGGATAACCAGAATTGGGATTGGCCAGCCAAACAGGGCTACTCCGGCCAGCCCCAGAAGAACGATAGCCAGTTCCCCTCCATTGCTGGTTAGAGATGCGATTATCGTTTTCTTTAGATTGCTGTAAATAGTTCTGCCTTCTCGTATTGCATATACAAGTGTTGAGAAGCTGTCATCCAGCAGCACAAGTTCAGAAGCTTCCTTGGCTACGTCAGTGCCGATACTCCCCATGGCAACCCCAATGTGGGCACTTTTCAGAGCCGGCGCATCATTTACACCATCTCCTGTAACTGCAACCACCTCCCCGTTGCTTTTTAGCGCTTTCACAATCCGTAGCTTGTCCTCCGGGGAGACTCGCGAGAATATAAGAGACTGATTATCTTCCATAATTTGTGTGAGTTGTTCATCCTTGGTTTCAGACAACTCTTCTCCCGTAATTACCACTACCTCTTTGTTTTGGGGGGAGAGGTCGATTTGCTTTCCTATCGCTTGTGCTGTAATGGCATGGTCCCCCGTCATCATAAAGGTCTTAATACGGGCTTCATGCGCATCTTCTATCGCCTCTTTCACACCTTCCTTTGCAGGGTCATTCATTGCCATCAACCCCAACAGAATTATGTTTTTCTCCGCATCATCCATTTCGTAATCATGTTTATTATCTTTTAGTTCCCTGTATCCGAATGCCAGGACACGCATCGCCTTCCTGGAGTATTCGACGTTTAGCTCGTTCAGCATTTCGACATCCTTCTTAGTGAGCTCGGTCGCTTTGCCTTGTTTGTAGATGTATTTGCTTACTCCAAGAACGGAATCGATTGCTCCTTTCATGCAGAGGACTTTCTTGCTACCAAACTGTCGAACAGAACTCATCATCTTACGCTCGGAATCGAACGGGAACTCCTGGAGCTCCGGGTTTTCCTCGTCTTCCTGAGGAGAGCGGGTCCCTAGCTTCGTTGATACAGTGATAAGGGCGGCCTCGGTTGGATCACCAATTG
>CAZLCQ010000098.1:0-3845 GCA_964557995.1 uncultured Dehalococcoidales bacterium | reverse complement strand
CCGCTCCAGCTCCTGAATTCCAAATTTCGAAATCCGAATGACAAATGAAATCCAAATGTTCAACTGCCCAAACCACTTTCTTCACCTTTGAGTGTTGAGCTTTGTCATTTGTCATTGTTCAGCCAGCTCTTCCTTAACTTTCTTGGCCAGGGCTAACGTTATGCCTTCCGTCTGGCTGAGCTCCTCTCGTGAAGCCTTCTTGATAGCCGCAACTGAGCCGAACCTTCTGAGCAAAGCCCTTTTTCGCTTTGGCCCGATGCCAGTGACGTTGTCGAGGGCAGAAGTAATGAATCCTTTACGGCGCAACTTCTGATGGTAGCTTATGGCGAAGCGATGGGCCTCGTCCCGGGCCCTCTGCAGAATGTGGAGCGCAGGAGAATCTTTGGGGATATGGACTGGCCGCGGGTCACCTGGTATGAATACTTCCTCGTTTTCTTTGGCCAGGCTGGCCATGGGTATAGAGGCTAGCCCCAATTCTTGGCTCAACTCCAGGGCCGTGTTAAGTTGGCCCTTGCCGCCATCAATAAGGACAAGGTCAGGAATGATTCCCCAGGCACCTTCACCCGTCGCGCCTCGTTTGAATCGGCGCCTCAAGGTCTCTTGAATCATGGCATAGTCGTTGGCACCGGCCACAGTCTTGATTCGAAAGCGCCGATAATGCGCTGGCTTGGGCCAGCCCTTTTCCAAAACAACCATGCTGGCGACGGCCACTGTCCCTAGAATATTGGAGACATCGTAACACTCTATTCTCCGGGGCATCTTGGGCAGATGCAGTTTGTCCTTCAGCTCCTGTAAGCCAGAGCTTATGACCTCTGCCTTCATCTCTTTGAGCTGGGCTAGTTCGAGACCTCTGGCAGCGTTTTCAGCTACTGTCTCCACCAGCTTCTTCTTGGCTCCCCTCTGAGGCACTTGAAGCTTCACCTTGCGCCCTCGTTGCTGTGAAAGCCATTGGGAGAGTACTGCCAGTTCCTCCACCGGGTGCTGCAGCAGTATCAGAGGTGGGACATATGAAGCCGAGGCGTAGTATTGCTTCACAAAACTGGTCATTACTTGCCCACAAGAGTCTCCCTGGGTGCCTTCCATAATGAAATGGTCCCGGCCGATAAGCTTATTGTTTCGAATGAAAAAGATCTCCACATAAGCCAGTGTTTCATTTTGCGCCAGGCCAATGACATCCTTTTCGCCCCGTAATGTTGTGGCAATCCTTTGTCCCTCTATCACGTCTTCTATGGCGTCGATCTGGTCACGAAGTAAGGCTGCCCTCTCGAAATGAAGTCGTTGCGCCGCAGCCTTCATCTTGGAGTCCAATTCGCGGAGAATAAGCTCCTGCTTGCCCTGCAAGAACAAAATGACCTGGCTGATTACCCCGTGATATTCGTCCTTTTCTACCGCTCCAATGCATGGTCCGAGACATTGGTGGATGTAGTAATCGAGACAGGGCCGCTTATCCTTGCCATCGATGCGCTTGCTGCAGCTGCGATACGGGAAGATCTTCTTTATTAACCTTAGAGTTTTGCGCACCGAGCCAGCACTGGCGAAGGGTCCAAAATACCTGGCTCCGTCCTTCTGGACCTGGCGGGTGACATAAACGCCGGGCCAATTCTCCTTTATGTCTATCTTGAGGTACGGGAAAGTCTTGTTATCCTTGAGGCTGGCATTGAACCTGGGGGCGTATCTTTTTATTGTGTCACATTCCAGGATAAGGGCCTCTTGTTCTGAACTAGTAATTACGAACTCCAAATCGTGTATGTTTGATACTAATTGTTGAATCTTGGGCGACAGGTTGGCAGGACTGCCGAAGTAGGTCCTTACCCGACTCTTCAAACTGCCAGCCTTGCCGACGTAGATAACCTTGCCCTCCTTGTCCTTAAACAGATATACTCCGGGCTTGGCGGGCAAGGCTCTCAGTTTAGCCTCAAGATCTCGCCGAACTTCTTGGGAGACCTCACTTGATTCGTTTTCAGACTCATCGGCTTCCCACGAGGGCGGTGGCGTTTTCGCGAGCGGATTTGATTGGTTTGATTTCACAGCAAATCTATTCTAGCAACTGGCTCGTATAGGGGCAAAACAAATCGCATTATGTTACAATAGCCGTGATGAAGCGGGATATCGAAGCCTTCCTCCAATATCTGACCAAAGACAAAGGCTATTCTCAGAATACTCTGGCTGCTTATCGGAATGATTTGGCTCAAATGGCAGCCTTTATTGCCGCAGAGCAAGCAAAGGGCATAATCACCTCCTATGACGGGCTTCTAAAGAGCTATTTGCTCAAGCTTCGGGAAAAAAGATACTCCGTAGCCACAACCGCTCGCAAGGTGGCATCAGCCAAATCATTCTTTAGATTCATGGTTGACTCGGGCAGGATGAAAGAAAACCCGGCGCAAAATTTGCCCTCGCCTCAAGTCAGCAAACGTGCTCTTAGGTTCTTGTCTCCCCCTGAGTACCAGAAGTTGCTTGGCGAGGCGGCGAAACTGTCTACTCCAGAAGCGAGAAGAGACGCAGTGATGCTGGAACTACTTTATGCTACCGGTTTGCGCATAGGCGAACTAGTGGCACTGAACACTGAAAACATTAATTTGGAGCGAAATCACGTGCATATTGATTCCAAAAGACAAGTTCCTTTCGACCGTCGCCTGGGCCCGATTCTAGGGAGTTTCCTTAGAAATGATAGGCTTGACCTATTGTATGACGAGAGTGAACAAGCCCTATTTCTCAACAGGCGTGGCAAGAGATTGACCCGGCAAGGGTTCTGGCAGATTATTAAGGGTTATGCCGCGAGAGCAGGGTTAGGTGGCAAAGTCACACCGCAGACTCTGCGCCACAGCTTTGCCAGACGCAAGCTGCAGAATGGCGTCGACCTGAATCAAGTCCAGCGGCTTCTGGGTCATGCGTTTATTTCCAGCACAAGAATATATAAGCAACCTGCACCGAGGAGAGGATAATGCCTAAGAAATCACGACGTGCTAAAGCCAAACATCGGGCTGCGGTGGCAAAGGCGGTACAAGAGAGGCAGCCTCAACAACCAGGGCCACTCGCTGCTGAGATACAATCAGCGCCCCGACTGCCTCCAAAGGTACAGGATTTCGCCAGCCGTTATCAATACGTTATGCCAGAAATCAAGCGCATCGGCATCATTGCCGGCTCAATAATCGTGATCCTCATAATCCTGTCTTTCGTTCTCGGTTAGGGTTGGTGTTCTCCGGTGGTGAACTGTGGCGGATCTAGAACGGGCTAGAGAGAATCTACTTAAGTATCTTGACCATGAAATCGCCGACAAGCGTGTGGTTGAAGCTATGAGGCGTGTTCCCCGTGACGCTTTCGTGCCACCAGAGCAACATCAGGTTGCTTATGACGACAGACCCTTAGGCATTGGCTTTGGTCAGACAATCTCCCAGCCCTTTATCGTGGCCCTGATGGTGCAAGCTTTGGATCTGAAGCAGAGCGAACAGGTACTGGAGCTGGGTACAGGAAGCGGCTATGAAGCAGCGATACTAGCGGAATTAGCTCAAAAAGTGGTTACCGTCGAGCATATACCTGACTTAGCGGAATCGGCTAAGCAAGTTCTGGATAAGCTTGGTTATTCGAACATTGAAATTCATGTAGCTGGCAAGACTTTGGGTTGGCCAGAGGGAGCGCCTTACGATGCCATTATAGTTTCCGCTGGTGCTCCCAGTGTGCCGAAAGTTCTTTTGGAGCAACTGGCCTGGGGTGGGCGATTGGTAATCCCCGCGGGTTCTCGATGGCAGCAAGACTTGCTCAAGGTTACCAAGCTCAAGAAGGGAAACAGAATAGAGAACTTAGGTGGCTGCTATTTCGTGCCCCTTATTGGTGAAGGTGCCTGGGAG
>CAZLCQ010000097.1:0-3850 GCA_964557995.1 uncultured Dehalococcoidales bacterium | reverse complement strand
CACCACCGAGAGTTCGCAGTGTCAGCTGGTTTCCACCAATGACAACAGCGAATAAGCCGGCAAAGACCGGCTCCATTGTCATTACCACCGCTGCACGCGTCGCTGATATAAGCGATTGAGCCCACGTCTGCACAAAGAAAGCCACAGAGGTTGCCAGCACCCCTGTAATTGCTACAACTCCCCACACTCCAGGATTGGGCGGGATGGCAATCCCTCCGTGTGTAGCAGCTATGAGCGATATTACGGCGACGGCTCCAATTTGGAGCAGAGAGAAGGCGTACGGGTCGTATTGCGATGACCATTCGCCTAAACCAACTATATGAATGGCGAAGAATACGGCGCATCCTAGTGTGAGCAGCTCACCGATTCCAACTGACCAGTCCTTAAGACTGAGTAGTGCCAACCCCACAGTAGCCAGTGCTACTACCATCCAGGTATTACGATTGGTTTTGCGGCGAAGCAATATCCATGACATAACTGGGGTAAGAACGACAAACATGCCGGTAATGAACCCCGAAACAGCCGCAGATGTATAGCGCAAGCCGTATGTTTGAGCAATGTAACCCAGCCCAAGTATTGTGCCTAGTCCGAGGCCGCGCAGTAATTCGAGACGCGTCACTCTACGCAGGCAGGTCGGACGCAGGGCAATCATCACAACACTGGCTACTACAAAGCGCCACGCTAGAAAGTCCATGACTGGCATGCTCGCTATGGCGTCTTGTACGGCCAGAAAGGTATAGCCCCAGACTGCCGTCACCCCAACAAGGGCAAACGAGGCAGCCCTTGGCGATGATTTCCAGTTCGCTGACATATTCTTCTCTATTATGTGTGGTGCCGAGCCATCAGTCTACCATACGTACTATGCATGGCTTAAGTAGGGGATTGGAACATCATCCACATAAAGGTGACAGATCAAATGCTTTGGAAGCAAGGCACTCAGGATAGTTGGTGGCGAACGTGAATGGAGCCGGGAACCAAAGTATGAATGATATCTGAAACGGTGTCACTTTGGATACAATGAAACAGTACACTCCTGGCAAGGCAAATACAACTCGGGTACGGTGGCTATGAGTAGCACTCTTCCTGGTCGAGATGGCCAGAAAAACCGACTTTCCCGGGAGATTGGCTTTGTTGCGCGATAGGCAGAAGGATTTCCCTGCGCTTGTTATAATTCTGTTTGCCAACAGCTATAGCTACAATACGGAGGAGGATACCGCACATGAAGAAATCCAAGAGCAAAGGCAGAGTAGACGCGGGAAGCAAATCTGAATCGAGGAGTAGAAAAGTAGATGAGCAGTCGATGCGCGGTGATCTGAAGGAAGTGATAGACAGGCATTCTCGGGGTCTTGATGAGCAACGCGCCGAGGTGGTGGCACGACGGCGGAAGACAAACCAGCGGACGATTCGTGAAAATATAAAAGACCTGTGCGATGGGCACTTTATGGAATACGGCGCCCTGGCTATTGCCGCCCAGCGCCAGCGTCGAACCATGGAGGACCTCACGAGCAAGACCCCGGCCGACGGAGTAGTTGCCGGTATCGGACAGATCAACGGCTCGTTGTTCGGAGAAGACAAGGCCCGCTGCATGATAATAGCCTACGATTACACGGTTCTGGCCGGTACCCAGGGATTCTTCGGACACAAGAAGAAGGACCGTATGCTGAGGTTGGCTCACGAGCAGCGTTTGCCCGTGGTCCTTTTTGCTGAAGGCGGTGGAGGGAGGCCGGGTGACGTCGACGCGGATGGCGTCGTGGTGGCAGGTCTGGACGTGGCGACCTTTGCCATGTTTGCAGAATTAAGCGGGAAAGTTCCACTTGTAGGCATCGTATCGGGCCGGTGTTTTGCCGGCAACGCTGTGTTGCTGGGATCTTGTGACGTGATTATCGCCGGCCAGAACGCCAACATTGGGATGGCGGGCCCGGTTATGATTGAAGGCGGCGGACTCGGTGCTTTCAAGCCGGAAGATATCGGCCCTATGGATGTGCAAACGAAAAATGGTGTTGTCGATATTGCTGTGACTGACGATGCGGAAGCGGTGGCAGTCGCTGGGAAATACCTTTCCTATTTTCAAGGGGCAATCTCCCGGTGGGAGGCTGCCGACCAGCGCCTTCTTCACAATATGATTCCGGAGGAGCGAAGATACGTTTATGACGTGCGAGCTGTCATAAAAACGATAGCCGATACGGACTCATTCCTTGAGCTAAGACCCAAATTCGGCCCGGAGATGATTACTGGTCTTATACGCATCCAGGGCAAACCTTTTGGCGTTATGGCCAATAACTGCAAACACCAGGCCGGGGCCATCGAAGCCGAAGGGGCGGACAAGGCAGCACGCCTCATGCAGTTATGCAATGCGCACGGTCTGCCGATGGTGTCTCTGGTTGATACTCCTGGCTTCATGGTAGGGCCGGAGGTCGAACGCCGGGCCCAGGTCCGCCACGTCTGCCGTATGTTTGTCGCCGGCTCACATTTAACGGTGCCTTTCTTTACAGTCTTCTTGCGGAGGGGATACGGACTGGGAGCGCAGGCGATGGCCAAAGGGGGCTTCCACGAGTCTTTCTTTGCAGTCGCCTGGCCAACCGGAGAATTCGGTGGGATGGGGTTGGAGGGCGCCGTCAGGGCTGGTTTCAGAAAGGAACTTGAGGCGGTGAAGGATCCACAGGAACGTGAAGCACTCTATGAGAAACTGGTTGCCATGGCATATGAGAGAGGGAGGGCCATCAATATGGCCTCTTACCTTGAGATCGACGCCGTTATTGACCCGGCGGACACACGTAGGTGGATTATTGATGGCCTGAAAGCCGTCCCCGCGGAACACACCGAGAGAGCAGGCCATGATTTTGTCGATACCTGGTAGTTTGACATTGCTTGCATAGCCAAGAATAATGGCTGGTGCCCACCTTCTTCCCCTCACAGCGTGGTTTGCCCTAAACCCAGGGGGTCCCGGCTGGGCTGACCGGGACCCTTACACGTAAAGAAAGGAGGTTGAAGTTTTCACACAATAGCGGAGTATGTTTCGCTACGGTGCGCTTGTATAGTAGCACTACGGCCATGAACTCCTCGTGAAGTCTTCATGAACCCAAGATGAATTCTCCCTGTGTCTGTAGCCAAATACCGATCGAGTGGCAGAAGACTCTGGGGCGAGGAGACTAGGCGATGGACTGACCATCGCAGCACTACGGGGGACATGATGCTTGATTTGTAGCAGGCCTGATGGATACGGTGTGCGAGGGACTTGCTTGCGGGTTTACTCAGAAGTTTGCGGGAGGTCGAAATCTCCTCTTGAAGCTGATGGCGTGGTTTTGTCGATCATTCAGAGCGGAATGCTTCTATTTACTTCCACGCCCTGTCCAACCACATCCCTTCAATGTCTCCACTTTTCGCGTCAACCGCAAAAGACCCTATCTTTCTAATAGCGGCCTTGGCAAAGCCGGCAGAATGGTCATACTCAAAGCTTACCTTCCATTTTCCCTCAGCCTTTACTGCGTATGTAAGCTTCAGCTCGGAATAGTCCTCAACGCCCAGGCTGAATAGGACTTTCTCAGCTATCTTTTCCAGTTCTTGTGCTCGTACAACCATAGTCTGAAACTACCCCCATGGAAGAGTTGATTATGTATCTTACCACAAAACTCATTCTTCGCATATATCTTCAATCCCTGTCAAACAGACAGTATCAGCTTGCGGTGCTCGGTTTTCTAATTCCTTCGGGGGATGATTTGAGGCTAATCCCGCAAAATGCTATTGTATGAAGTGGTTTTCTATCGGGGAAGTGTCGGAATTGGCAGACGAGCATGACTTAGGATCATGTGCTCTAAAAGGCGTGGGGGTTCGAGTCCCCCCTTCCCCACCA
>CAZLCQ010000096.1:0-3898 GCA_964557995.1 uncultured Dehalococcoidales bacterium | reverse complement strand
ACTCTATACTTGAATTCTCGAGCAGTTCTTCCATTCGAGGTAAAAATAGCATCTGCATTGTGGAAGGGATTGTCGTCACATATTTTAATGGCTTCATCAAGGGTTTTGACACGGATAATACCCATGGTGGGACCGAATATCTCCTCGGTAACTATCTTCATTTCAGGTTTAACGTTTTCCATGATGGTTGCGCCCAGGAAACAGGTATCGGGATAGTCTCCTTTAATCTTGAAATCGCTCCTGCCATCAAGTATTATCTTGGCACCTTCCTTAAGACCACTACTGATATACGAAAGTATCGTTTTCTTCTTCTCGGCATCACGGACAGGGCCCATTTGAACTTCCTCGTCAAGACCATTACCAATTACGATCTTCTTGGCCGTGTCTACAACACCGTCAGTAAACTCTTTGTAGAAACGCTCATCATCGCCAACGACAATGACATTCTGACCGGCCAGGCAGCGTTGCCCCGCATTGCCGAAGAAAGATGTCATCAGTGCAGGTATCGTCGCTCTCAGGCTGCAATCCGGCATAATGACCATAAAGTTTGAGGCGCCGCCCTGAGCGATAACCCGCTTGCCGGTGGCGCCACATCTCGGGTAGATAACATCCTTGGCAGTAGGAGTTGAGCCGACAAATGTAATGCCCTCAATATCCGGGTGGTCCAGCATTCCGTTGACCACCGTTCTTCCGCCATTCACTACATTCCAGACGCCGGGAGGGAAACCTGCCTCGTCCACAAGTTCCGCGATTTTCATCTGGCTTAGCGGAACCTCGCTTGACGGCTTGATTACGACACAGTTGCCGGTCGCGACGGCGTAAGGTGCTGACCAGAGTGGAATCATGAAGGGGAAATTGAAAGGCCCGATAATACCGAAGACACCCAACGGCGTAGGAACAAGATATTCATCGATACCTGATGCGATATCTTCAGAATTATAACCCTGCATCAGGGTGGGAATACCACAGGCGACTTCTACATTTTCAATGCCGCGTCTCGTCTCGCCTCTCGATTCATCAATTGTCTTTCCATGTTCTTGAGTTTGTACCCTGCTGACCTCTTCGAAATTTGCCTCAAGCAACTCCTTCAAACGGAAGAGGCTTCTGGCACGGGCAACCGGCGGGGTTCTCCGCCAATCAGGGAAAGCTGCTTTGGCCGCCTCGACTGCGGCATCAATCTCTTCCTTGGTTGAAATCGGCACTCTGCCGATGACTTTGCCATTGACTGGATTCACCACATCCTGAATCTCACCCTTGGACCCAACCCACTCTCCGTCAATGTAATTCTTGACCTCTACTATCTCTTTTACTGGTTCTTCCAGAATAGCCATTCTTGCCCTCCTAGTTTGTTCTCTCAGACCCGGTAGATTCTTGCCGTGAATTGGCAGATCATACGTTACCCTGATGGACGGCATTCCGTCAAGTGGTGTTGAGCAACACCGTTGATCTCTTTGCGCCGTCGACCTTCACGACTCTCATTATTGGCTCTATTTCTTATTAACAGCAGTGTTGACATATACCAAGGAAGTTCTTATTATTACTTCAACCGAGTTTCTATCTTCTGTAACCACTAAGGCAGCTGATCAATGAACATGGAGTGCTCGTGGGACTCAGCTTAGAATGTTTCAAGCTTTTGCAGATGGATCGTCTGTTTCACGTAGGCGAGTAATATCAAATATCAGGCACGCTTGGTTTAGTAATGACAATGGGGGAGATTGAGAATTGAAGGCCAAAACAAGCAGTAATTTGACGGAAATAATAGGCAAGCAAAGGGTAATCAGTAAGCCGGAGGTCCTTGACAGGTACTCTCATGACAATAGCTTCACCGCATCCATACGGCCACGACTGGTTGTACAACCCCGTGATGGGGATGAAGTGCAGAAGGTTGTGGTGTGGGCCAACCAGACAAAGACACCCCTGGTGCCGGTAAGCTCGGGTGAGCCCCGCTTTCGCGGTGACACTGTACCGAGCGTGCCAGAAGCGGTCATCGTTGACCTGAGCAGAATGGACAATATTATCAGGATTGACCGCAGAAACAGGATGGTGATAATTGAGCCGGGAGTAACCTATGCGCAGCTGCAACCGGCCCTGGCTGAACAGGGCCTGAGACTGTCCACACCACTCTTACCTCGCCAGTCGAAGTCAGTAGTCACCAGTCTGTTGGAGAGGGAGCCAAGACTGGTACCCAAGTACAGCTACACAGTGCCTGAGCCGCTGAGATGCCTTGAGATAGTCTGGGGCAACGGAGAGATACTGCGAACCGGTGAGGCAGGTGGCTATTACCCTACACTTGAACAGCAATGGGAGATGGGTCTCGCCCAGGTCTTCTCCGGAGGTCCCGGTCAGGTGGACTACTACCGGCTCGTTTCCGGTGCTCAGGGGAGTATGGGTATCGTGACCTGGGCATCGGTGAAATGTGAGATTCTGCCTAAGGTGCACAAGTTCCTCTTCATACCGGCGGATGACCTGACGGGCTTGATAGAATGCGCTTACCGGTTACTGAGAGTCAGGCTGGGTGATGAGTTCCTTGTATTAAACAGTGCTAACTTGGCTGCTATCCTGAGTATGGATGGGGATGAAGTACAGGCCCTGAAAGACAAGCTGCCGCCATGGGCTATCATTATGGGAATCGCCGGGCGTGACCTTTTCCCGGAGGAAAAGGTGGGCTTTCAGGAGGAAGATACCCTGGACATAGTGCAGCAGTCGGGTCTGGAATTGCTTCCAGCGGTTTCCGACATCACGGGCGAGCAGATGATGTCAGCGCTGCTCAATCCATCTCCGGAACCCTACTGGAAACTAGCTTACAAGGGTGCCTGTCAGGACATCTTCTTCATGACCACGCTGGATAAGGTTCCCGAATTTGTCAGTACGGTTTTCGCCACGGCAAATGCGCTGCAATATGAGGTCTCGGATATCGGTATTTACCTCCAGCCGCAGCACCAAGGTACCTCCTGTCACTGTGAATTCAATCTGCCTTACGACCCCGGGAACAAGATAGAAACCGACCGTGTCAGGGAATTACTGGAGACGTGCAGTGAAGCCTTGATAAGGCAGGGGGTCTATTTCTCGCGGCCTTACGGTGTATGGGCGGATATGGTGTATAACCACGACGCCCGTAACAGGGAAATGATAAGGACCGTGAAGAAGATATTCGACCCCAACAATATACTGAACCCGGGCAAGCTTTGTTTCTAACAAAAATGAGAAGTTGAGGTACAAAAGGATATGGCTTTAGAGGATTATAGGGATGATTGTACGGACTGCAGCCGCTGCTCCTACTGCAAGTGGATCCCGCTTGACCACATAAAGAGCGCCAGATTTGCCAGGGCCTGTCCCAGCATTGAGTACTCTAGTTTTCAGGCCTACTCCCTCGCTGGCAGGTTAGCCGTCGGTCTTTCCCTGCTCGAGGGCAGGATCGACTATAACGACGAGCTGAAGAACATTGTCTGGGAATGCCAGATGGACGGGGCATGTGACGTATCCGATAAGATCTGCCGCTATAACATCCGGGGGCTGGAGGTTATGCGCGAAATGCGCTTCAAACTGGTGGAGGACGGACAAACGTTGCCGCAGCACAAGCCCTATATCGATAACCTTCATGAAGAACAGAATATGATGATGGAGCCCAAGGCGGATAGGGGCAAATGGGCTGACGGACTGGATGTGAAGAATCTGACGAAGGAAAAGGCTCGGGTGGTCTTTCACGCCGGCTGTCGTTACAGCTACGATAAGGGATTGCAGGAGACGGCCAGGACGGCCGTCACCTTGCTCAGGGACGCCGGTGTGGATATCGGCATCATGGGGAAGAACGAATCGTGTTGCGGCGGCAGGGCTTATCAGTGGGGATATCGCAAAGAGTTGAACGCATCGGCCAGAAGAAACGCCCGGGCATGGATTA